>NZ_JBHOFD010000003.1:0-259015 GCF_046543445.1 Paenibacillus nanchangensis | reverse complement strand
GATAAACTTGACCGTTTGCTTTTTAAATTCTTCATTGTAGCGTTGCCGTTGTTCCCCCATGTGGACACACCTCCGTTAGTCTTATTATCCTTCTGTCCGTTAACGGGTGTCCACTTTTTATTCTAGCTGCATGGAGTCCGCCAAGGCATACCAAAGCCCCAGAATTTCAGGAATAACGTCCTCTGGGTCCGGAAAGACCTCCGTATCGCGGTTCTGTGATAATCCGCTGCGGGTGCCGGTAAGGGTGGGCTGCTTCGACGAGCACCCGCCGCAACTGTGCATTGCTAGCCTTACGGGAGAGGATTCGCAGATCGATCTGAAAATAAACAGGTGTAGATCCAGGGTGGATAGCATTTCGTAACCCATCACGGAATTTTACTGACCCTTATTTCCTTAACTTACAGTTTGCGTACACACCCTAGACTGAACTCACAAATGACAGGTAGATCGGAGCTGTCACTGCGGTCAATTTGGGACTTCCAGCCCGATGTTTTCGGAGTTCTTGAATGGAAGTCCGTATAGACCGAACCTTAAGAAGGACAGGTAGATCGGAGCTGTAACTGCGGCCAATTTGAGACTTTCGGTTGCTGTCATTTTCGGAGTTCTTGAATGAATGTCCCAGATAGCGGTAGAACTCCAAAAATAAGGCTGCTCTTCGCTCCTACAGCTTCAAAAGCCTCCGTGACATCTCCTCTCCCCTGTCCGAAAATGGTTCAGTCTAGACCCCTTCCGCTTTAAGCATACGACGGAAACACCAGCCCGATCGCGGAGTCCCTGATCATCCGTCCATCCTCCAGCCGCAGCCGTTCGTTCCCCTCGGCATGAACCGGCAGAACGCTTCCCTGGTAATGGATGTCGCCCGCCACCGGCCGGACCGACATGCCTACGGCGCCCGTGATCCTCCCCTGTCTGTCCGTCACCACCCGCAGGCCGGCCGGAAACGTAACATGCAGCTCCCCGTCCCGGAACACCCGGCATTTTTCCCGTCCGGTAATCAACTCATAGCGCACCCCGTCCACCGTACGTGCATAGCCCGTGTCCCCGCCGATTTCCCTACCGCCTTCCATGGCGGACAGCGTAAGTCCGGTGAACCAGACTTCATCTGCGGGAGCCGGCAGGATACCGCACATCCGTTCCACAAAATCCAGCAGACAAAGGATGGCCGGCGAATAATCTTCCGTAAATCCCGCTTCCCCAGTCCACGGGCTGATCACCTGCGGGAACCGGGTCATTGCTGCTAACGCCGACAGGATCGGCCGCATAACCCAGGTGAACTCCACAACTCTTCCATGATGCTCAAAAGCATGGGCAGCGCGGATGAGACTAAGAAAATTGGTTGGACCGCCCCACGTGTTGTATGCCGAAAACGGATCGAATCTCGGGTCGTCCATCGCCAGCGACGTAAACGGGTATTTTGCAAAAAACTTACGCGTATTCAGCAGATACAGCCGCAGCATGTCATCAAAAAGACGCCGGTCTCCCACTTCACAGGCCAGCACACGCAGCAGAACGTCCGACTGCACGCGGACAAAAGCTCCGCTGCGGTCCCGGTCATAAAAAAAACGGTCCGCTTCGTCGTAACACCAGCGGAACAGGCTATCCAGGCTGTCGTCCGCTTTGCTCGCCCACTCCCCTTCCTCCTCCCGCCGTCCAAGCAACCCGGCAATCCGGGACAAGTAGACTCGCTGGCAGTAGACATTCGCCGTCAGATCAGGCGCCAAATAAGGAAGCACCGGCGAATCCGGGTCAACGTGGGCCGCGTCCTCCCGGTACGGCGTATCAGGCGCATGCCAGAACCGGGGCGACAAATCATGCCCGGTATCGTAGGCGCCAAAAGCCTCTACGCAGCCTGTGCCCCTTGTGTTCCGGTATTTGGCCAGCCAGCTGTCATAGGCGGCCATGGCCCGGTACATCTCCTCCAGGAAGTCCGTGTCCGCGTGGCCCAGCCGGTAATGGTTCCAGACACACCGGGACAGCGGCGTCACCAGCTGAATCTGCCGGAAGGCCGGTCCGGCCGCCGTAATTTTGTAGGGCAGCAGACCGTCTTCCCGCTGCAGTAAAGCAAATGCGCGGTAGGTCTGTCCCGAGACTTCCGGCAGGAACCGGGACAGCAGCTCGGCGCTGATCGTTCCGGTGCTCTCCAGCCAGCATCCCGCGTATACCCCGCCCTCCTGTAGAATCCCTCCGCCGCCGCTCTCCATGTCCGGCTTACCTGCAGGCGGGGGCGCAATGCATTCAAATAATTTGTCTACGGCCAGACGATACGCCGTTTCCAGCGGCCCGTCCGCTGCGAACCGGACATCCGCCCGGCTCCATTCCGCTTTCGCTCCCACCGTCCGGATTTTCCCGGACGGCGGCGGAGCGGAAGCGGGCTGCCGCAGCTTGGCAAGCAGTTTGTCGTTCACCCTGGCACCCGCTTCCTTTGGTTATTTGTTGCTTTCAAAGATTTTGAGCGTGCCGCTATAAAAATCCTTTACCGCTTCTTCCACACTCTTTCGGCCGAAGCCGATTTCCTGCACCGTGGTTTCCGCCAATTTGGAGTATTCAGCGAATCCCGGCGGATTGTAGCTTACGGCAAACGGCTCCGCCGCAGCCGCTTCGGACACCCGGTTTGTGTAATCATAAACGATCTCGTCGACGTCGCTCGCATTTTGGCGCAGCTGCTCGCGGTTAGCCGCCATTACCGGCACGCCCCGGTCATTTCCGAGAATCTCGGCCGCCTCCGGATTGTTGACAAAAAAGCTGATAAACGTGGCAACCTCCTCCGGATGTTTCGTTTCGGCGTAGCCGGACAATCCCTGACTGGACTCAAACACGACGCCAGTACCCTTGGGCCCGCGCGGGAGTTGAACCATCGTCAGCGGATCTTCCGTCAGCGCCTGATGGGCAACCAGCTGATTGGAGGCGGTCAGACTCATTCCGACTTTTCCGGTGATAATCAGGGATTTGCTCGGGTCGCTCAAGGGGTTGGAAACGGCCAATTGAGGCGGCACCACTCCTCCGTTTTTGGTCGTCTCTTCCCAGTATTTGAACCAGGGCAGCGCATCGGTTTCCCCAAAGCCCAGCTTGCCGTTTTCCATGTCATACAGCTGCTTTCCGTTCTGTTTCAGCGCGATATCCATACCGTCGACGGTAAAATTATACGTGCCGTATACGCCTTCGCCGCCCAATTTGTCATGAATCTGCTTGCTGATTTCGGCATACCGCTTCCAGTCCCAGCCATCCTCCGGAACCGGCAGTCCCGCCCGCTCGAACACAGCTTTGTTGATGATGATGCCTCTTGCATTGGCCCCAGCCGAAACATGCACCAGTTTGCCGTTCAGCGTGCCGTATTCAATCATGGATTGGTCCATGTCCGTTAGATCCAGCTGCTTATCCACATAAGGACCAAGGTCGAGCAGAACGCCTTTATTGGCGTAATCGACGACATTTCCCCCTAGAAAAAATACATCCGCAGCCGACCCCGAAGCGAGCTGGGTATTCAGTTTGTCAAAATAGCCGGTTGATGGAGCAAATTCGCCCATCACATCGATGTCAGGGTGTCTTTTCTCGAACAGCTCAATGACTTTGTTGGTCAAATCCGCGCGTTTCTGGTCCCCCCACCACATGACGCGCAACTCAACCTTGGCATCTCCGGTGCCAGTTCCGCTGCCGCTGCTGCCCGCTGAACCGCTGCTTGTCTCCGCCGGACCCGACGCTCCGGTTCCTCCTCCGCATCCGCTCATGGTTACCGTTAGCAGAAGCAGGACTCCTGCTAATACACGCTTCTTCATCCCTATCTCTCCTCTTCTTGTCGTCGTCCGCCTTGGCGGCTGTTCTCGGGCGTTATTTCAGGCCCGTTGTAGCGATTCCTTCCAGAAAATAACGCTGAAACGTCATGAAAACGGCGGTAATCGGAAGCAGCGACAATGCCGACATAGCCAGCAGGGCGCCCCAGTCCGACGAACCCGTCGGATCGAACAAGGAGCGGATGCCAAGCTGCACGGTGAACAGCCGGATTTGGCTGAGGTAAATCATCTGGCTGAAGAAGTCGTCCCAGGTCCAGATAAATGTGAAGATCGAGGTTGTGATTAATGCCGGCACAAGGAGCGGCACGATGATGCGCAGGAAGATTTGTTTTTGGCCGCAGCCGTCAATCGTTGCGCTTTCGTCCAGCTCCCGCGGCAGCCCGCGGATAAACTGCACCATCAGCAGAATAAAAAAGGAATCGGTGGCCAGCCACTTGGGCAATATCAGCGGAAAATACGTATTGATCCAGTGCAGCTGATCAAAAATGATGTACTGCGGAATTAGCGTCACATGATGGGGCAGCATGATCGTGACCAGCATCAGGGAGAACCACAGCTTGCTGAACCGGAACGTCAGTCTGGCAAAAGCAAACGCCGCCAGCGAACAGGTAACAACATTGCCAAGTACGGAAGACAGCGAAATAAACGCCGAGTTGGCGAAAAACCGGCCAAACCCGATGCCCTGCAGCCCTTTCCAGCCGTTGGCGTAATGCTCCAGCGTAAACCGTTTCGGCCAAAGCCCGGTGTCCGTGAAGATGAGCGAATTGGGCTTAAACGAACTGCTGACAAGCCAAGCCACCGGATAAATCATCAGCAGGCCAAATGCGATAATCAGCAGATGTTTGCCGGTGCGCGACAACAGAGTGGAGAACTTGCTTGTGTCCGTCATGCCTTGCCGCCCCCTTTTTCATCGCCGTAAAACACCCAGAATTTCGAGGTGGCGAACACGATTGCCGTAAAAAAAGCGATGATCAGCAGCATAATCCAGGCCAGCGCCGAGGCATAACCCATATCGAAAAACGAAAATCCTTTCAGATACAGATACAAGGTGTAGAACATGGTGGAGTTCAGCGGCCCCCCGCGCCCGTCGCCGATCACAAACGCTGGTGTAAACGCCTGGAACGAATTGATGATGCTCATCAGCAAATTGAAAAAAATCACGGGGGACAGCATCGGCAGCGTAATGCGGAAAAACTGCCTGAGCTTACCCGCACCATCCACCTGCGCGGCTTCGTACAGATCGGCGGGCACCTGCTTCAGTCCGGCCAAAAATATGACCATCGCCGACCCGAACTGCCACACCGACAGCGAAACGATGGTGTACACAATATAGTCGGGATGCGAAATCCATGAGGGCCCCTCAATTCCGAAGACGCCCAGAAACTGGTTCACCACCCCTGTGCCGTCAAAAATCTGTCTCCAGACAATGGCGATAGCTACGCTTCCCCCAAGCAGGGAAGGCAGATAATACACGGTCCGGTAAATGCCGAGGCCCCGGATGCCCTTGTTCAGCAGAAGCGCAATAAGCAGCGCAAAAATCAGCCGGACAGGCACGGAGAGAAACACGTACTTGAAGGTCAGCCAAAGCGAGCTGCGAAAGGTATCGTCGTCTGTGAACAGGCCTGCATAATTGTCTAATCCGATCCACTCAGGTGACGTTAGCAGGTTGTAGCGGGTCAAAGACAGATACAGCGAGCCCAGCATCGGTCCTAATGTCAGGCAAAAAAATCCGAGCAGCCAGGGAAGCAAAAATAAATAAGCGGTCGCATTTTGTTCCCGGGCCAGCGTTCCCTTTGCGGTTTTCATGCAGCCCTCCTCCTTTCCATCACAATTGCTTGCTTCTTCATGATAAAAGGGATTGCCAGGCGGGTGAATCCGCTTTCTTCGGGTACTGATTATTGATTTTTTCGGGTATACCGCTGCCGGTATTCCGAAGGGCTTACTCCATAAATCCGTTTGAACCGTGAGCTGAAATAGCTCGGATTGGAGAACCCCGACAGCTCCGCGATATCCCACAGCCCTAGCCCGGTTGTCTTCAGCATCCGCACAGCCTGCTCCATCCGGACGCTCGTGACGTATTGGTTAAACGGGGTGCCGATTTTGTCTTTAAACAGTTCCGAAAAATACGACGGGTTGTAATTAAAGCGCTCGGCGACGGACGGCAGCGGCAGATCGTACATGTAATTCTCCCTGATGTACGCTGTGGCCTGCTCCATTGCCGACTGCTCCCGCGGTTTCACATCCAGAGAGCCCCGGACGGCTTCCTCCGCGATTTCCATCAGAAACGCCAGCGCCTTCGGCACCGTGTCCATACCCAGCACCCGCTCCGGACGGAGCCAAAGCCTTTCCCGCGTGCCGCCCGCCGGCTCCGCCTCGTGGACAGCCGCATCCAGGAGGAGGTACAGGCGGAAGATCACTTTGACCAGTCTGGCGGGCGAAACCGCGCTGGCCGCCTTGAGCACACGTTCCATTTCCCCGCGCAGCCGTCCGGTCTCACCGCGCCGAAGGAGCAGGCGGAAGCGTTTGGCCGTTTCCTCCAGCCGTTCGGCGTTGCCGTCCATGTCAGTGTGCACGTCCGTGTCCGAATCTGCTTCCCCCGCCGCACCGCCCGCCTGCAAATTCCAGGCCAGCAGCGAGGAGGAATACCCTTCCTCCCAGCGGGCGAAGCCGCGGACCGGTCTGCCGATTCCGGCGCACAGCTCGAACCCGGTATATGAGCGCATTGTATCGGCCAGCTGCCCGGTAAAAACCTGCGACTCCCGCTCGTCCGCAGGCAAGATAAAATGCAGCAGCCCGGGGTAAAGCCCGCTGCGGAACACCTCTGCCGGCTGTGTCCAGCCGGCGGCAAATTCGCGGGCGATCATGTCAAAGGGCAGCCGGAAATCGTCGGGCTGACGCTCCTCCCCGGGCATTCCGCCAGTTCCAGCAGACGAAGCCGCAGACTGCTCTTTCATCCCTGCCGTCAGGATGCGGATCTCCCGCTCCTCCCAGCCGGCGAGCTCGAACCGTGCGGCCCGCTCCCGGACCGGCAGGCCCGCATGCGCTTCACCTTTGACGAGCTGCAGCAGGAACTGCTCCTTCAGCTCGCGGTAATCCTGCGTAAGCCGCCAGCCGGTCAAAGCGTCCGCCTCCGCGCGTCTGCGTTCCGCATCCAGCTCCTGCCTGATCCGCTCAAGCGCCGCGGTCAGCTCGTCCCGGCTAACCGGCTTCAGCAGGTAATCCCTCGCCTGGCTGCGGACGGCCGAACGCGCATACTGGAAGTCCTCATAACCGGTGATAACGATCAGCCGGGTCGCCGGATGCTCCTTGCGGCATACTTCTAGAAACGAGCGCCCGTCCATGACCGGCATGTTCATATCGGCAAGCACGAGGTCAAACGGCGTACGCGCCAGTTGCTCCAGCGCTTCTCTGCCATTGGAGGCCTCCGCCTCCACCCTCATTTTCAAGCTGCTCCAGTCGGCCTTCAACCGCAGCCCTTGGCGGATTTCCGGTTCATCGTCCACAATCATCACTCGGTACATGGGTTTTCTCCTCCTGTTCTGGCAGGGACAACACAATTCGTGTTCCGCCCCCGATGCCCGGCTCAACCGCAACCTGAAACAGCTCCCCGTAATACAGCCGGCAGCGGGCGAGCACATTGCCAAGCCCGATATGGCCGTTCCGGCCGGCCAGCACGTCGTCCGGATTTGGCGAATGGAGGCGCTCCATCAGGCTGAGTTTCAGTTCCTCGCCAATCCCCGGACCATTATCCGTGACGCTGAGGTGCAGACGGCCGTCCGCACGCCGGGCCGAAATGCTTACCCTGGCTTCGGTGCCTGCCGCTAAGCTGTATTTCACCGCGTTTTCGATCAGCGGCTGAAGAATGAACTTGATCGTCGTCAGCCGCTCAAGGCCTTCCTCCCGGGTCAGGCCGATTTTCAGCCGGCTCCCGAACCGGATTTTAAGAATGGACAAGTAATGCTCCACATACCCCAGCTCCTCCTCAAGCAAAACGACATCGTCGCTGATCCGCAGGCTGTAGCGCATCATCCGGCCGAGATCTTCGATGACCGTCACATTGTCCTCCGTTCTTTTTTGCATCGCCAGGCTGCTCATCAGCTCCAGCGTATTGAACAGAAAATGCGGGTTAATCTGCATCAGCAGCGCTTTGTATTCCGCCTGCTGGCGCAGCAGCTTGAGCTCAAACTCCGTCTGAATATGGCTCCGCAGCCGCACAACCATATTGCGGAATGTCCCCGTCACATAGCCGATCTCGCTGCGGACGGTCTCCTGCGGCGGAATCCGCATTTCGGCGTAGCTGAAGTCCCCGCGCTGGACATGCCGCATGGCCGACACAAGCCGGGACAGCGGCTTGGTAATGCTGCTGGAGAGGACGGATGCCAGCACAAGCGACAGCACCAGCAGGAGCGAGGCAATTACCATGATGCTGTTCCGCAGCCGGAACAACTCGGCGTACAGCTCTTTTTCCTGAACAACGCCGACGAGCAGCCAGTTCGTTTTCGGCAGCTTTTTGTAGATGACAATATCAGGTTTGCCGCCCGCATCCCGCACGTCAAGCACCCCTCCCTTTTGTCCCGCCCGCCTAATCGGCTCCAGCGCTTTGAGTACATGCGCGTGCTTCGGGTCGGACTGCTCCGACAAAAGCGGGGTTCCGTCTTCATCCAGCAGGAAAATGCCGCCCGTCTGCCCAAGCCGGATCCGGTTAAGCGGTTTCAAAAAATACTCCGTCTTCACATTCACCTTCATCAGCACCCGGGCGGAGGCGATGTCGAATGAGCCTACAGGCATCACCATGCCGATTACGGGATGCAGGTTGTTCTGCCGGACTTCGACCGGGTCCGTATGCGAAGGCACCCAACGCTTGCGGTGCTCCAGCAGATCCGCGTACCATTTTTCCTGTTTAAACGTGTCATCCTCCATGACCAGATTATCGCCCCCGACCCACAGCCCGTCCTGGCGGTAAAGCGTAACCCCCGATACACTGGTGTAGCTGTTGGTGGTCCGCGTCAAAAAACGGCTCATCCCAATATGCGACAGCATCTTTTCCCCGGCCGGAATGGCGGGGTCGCCCGCAGTCTCCGCCCAGCGCGCCGTAACCTCGCTGTTGAAGACCAGTGACGCCAGGTCGCTGATCTGGGTATGCACCATGTCGAGATAAAGCGCGTATTCCTCCATCATTTCTTTAGCGGAGGTTTCGATGTTGGACCGGAGGATTTGCCTGGATTCGTTGATGAGTACGACGGACAACGTCACAAAAGACAGCAGGAACAGCAGGATAAAGCTGACAGTCAGCCTGCTTTTGAGCGAATACAGCACGCGGGTCCCCTCTTTCTGCGGATTGGGAAGCCGCTCGTTCCGCCGCACCTCCCTTTTTGTGTCCCATCATACTGGGGGTTTCCGCCGCTGGCAACCCTTTTTGGCGCATACTCCACGCAAAAAAGGCCCCGGTTCCAGCCAATACTGGACCAAGGCCTTTACAAACTTGTATTTTGGGTTGTACGCCGATTGTTTACACCGGCCCACGTACACCGCGTCCAAGCTTCCCACAGACAGCATCCCGCAGTCACATGCTCCGCAATCAGCTCTGCGCAGTCAGTTCTCCGAGGTCAGCATTCCCCACTCAGCCTTCCGCAATTCCCGCTTTCAGCCTGTAGCTCTGCCGCCGTTCCGCCCGTTCCGCTTCGGTTAAACGGGGGCAGCGGTAGCAGTACACGCCGCCTTCGGTCCGGTAGTTCAGGCAGCACGAAGATTTCAGCGCCACCTGCCGTCCGGGAACGGTCAAATCTTCCACCGGCTTGACGGGAACGTCGAACGGATTACGCGCCCGCCCGAATATCTCCTGCGGAGGCAGTCCGCTGCGCAAAAACAAATAATCCTCCTCCAGCTGCCGGCGTAACAGACTGTCGTCCGTTTCCAGCATCAGCTGGTTGATCGCGTTATGGAACCTGGCCGGCCACTGCCCCCACAGCAGTCCCGCATTGACGCCGCCCGCTTCCGCCAGCGCTTCAATCAAAGACCGGGCGTGACCGTAAAAGCTCCGGAGCGCCGTATCCCGCCATTCCGGGCGGGCGCGCGCATCGGACGGGCCCGCCGGTGAAGGCGTTTCGCTCCACGTCACCGGACGGAATTCCACCTTGAGCTTCCCCGAGCCCGCATTCAGATCGGCTGCAAGATTGGGCAGGCACAGATCAGGCGCCGTATCGCGGACCGACATCGCAGCCTGCAGCGCCAGCGCGACGCCGCCGAACGAACCCGCGATCCGGACAGCCGCGGCCGTCCGGTCCTGTCCCCGGATGCTCGCCGTGATCTCGTCGATCCATTCCCTAAGCAGCGGAACGTGCAGCAGCTCCGCGGCCGGGACGGAACGTACACTGTGTTCCGAGGCCGCTTTCCTGATGCCGTAAGAATCGGCCAACCATTCGCGCGTCTCAGTAGGCATCAGACAGCTCCCTGGCGCAGGAACGCTTCCCGTTCTCCGCTTTCCGGCTGGATCCCCTTGTCACCGGCTGCCGGGCCAATCCGCCGCCCTTTTCCGTGCGGAATACACAGCGGCGTACCGAACAGCGGGTCCCGGCCAACTGTACAATCGAGATCGAACACGGCCCGTACCGTTTCCGGCGTAATAATCTCTTCCGGACGCCCTTCCGCGTAAATTCCTCCATCCCGGACGGCGACCATATAGTGGGCGTACCGGCAGGCCAGGTTCAGATCGTGGAGCACCATCACAATCGTCCGGCCTTCCTTCTCATTCAGCTCATACAGCATGTCCAAAATCTCGATCTGATGCGAAAGATCCAGGTAAGTCGTCGGTTCGTCCAGCAGCAGCGTTTCCGTGCCCTGCGCCAGCGTCATCGCGATCCACACGCGCTGCCGCTGGCCGCCGGAGAGCGAATCAACCGTCTGTTCGGCTAATTCCTCCACCCGGGCCGAACGGAGCGCGGACGTTACGCATGCTTCATCTTCCTCCGACCACTGCTTCAGCCAGCTTTGGTGCGGATAGCGGCCTTGTTTAACCAGCTGCCGGACAGTCAGCCCTTCCGGCGCGGCCGGTCCTTGCGGCAGAATCGACAGGCTCCGGGCGATTTCTTTGGTCGGCATCCGGGAGATTTGACGGCCGTCGAGCAGCACGTTTCCCGACTCCGGCTTCAGCAGCCGGGCCAGCGTGCGCAGCAGCGTCGATTTTCCGCAGCCGTTTCCCCCGATAAATACCGTAATCCGTCCCTTGGGCACATCCAGATTCAGCTCTTTGATGACGGACTTGCCGCTGTAGGCCACCGACAGCTCCCTGGCTTGAATGGAAGTCAACGCAATCACGCTCCTCTACAGGCGATTTCGGTTATGGAACAAAAGATAAATAAAAAACGGCGCGCCCACTCCCGCCGTAAACACACCGGCCGGCACATCCAGCGGATAAAACACGGTCCGGGCGATCAAATCCGCCAAAAAGACCAGCAGCGCGCCGCAGAGCGCAGAAACCGCAGTCAGCGCGCCAAACGGGCGGCCCGCCCATTTGCGGGCGACATGCGGAGCGATCAGGCCGACGAAGCCGAGCGCACCGGCCACGGATACGGCGAAACCCGCCAGTACCACACTGATCAGCAACAGCACCAGCCGGTGCGGCTGCACGGCGACGCCAAGCCCGCCCGCCGTGTCGTCTCCCAACTCCTGCGCGTTCAGACTGCGTGCAAACAGTGCGGCGAGCGGGATGCCTATGATGACGGCGGGCAGCAGCGTAGCGACGTCGTCCCAGGTCGATCCATACACACTTCCGGTCATCCAGATGTAGGCCTGACCCGCCGTCGTGTCGGAGCTCAGCACCAGCATCAGCGTAGTCGCGGCGGAAGCCGCGGCGGACAGCCCGGTTCCGATCAGCACGAGCCGGACCGGGGAGACGCCTTTATTCCAGGACAAGGCATATACCAGCAGCGAAACGGCCAGCGCGCCAAGGATCGCGGCCAGCGGCAGCAGCTTGATGCTGACCGTGCCGCCCAGAAAAGCGAGAAAACCTACAGCGGCAGCCGATGCGCCGCCGGTAATGCCGATAATATCGGGTGAAGCAAGCGGATTGCGGATGACGCCCTGCAATACGGCGCCGGAGACGCCAAGCGCGGCGCCTGCCAGCAGGGACACGAGCACCCGGGGAAGGCGCAGGGTCATAATGATGAAATCATATTCGCCTTGCCCGGTGCCCCAGATCGTCTGCCATACGCCGAGCGGAGAGATATACTGTTCGCCCCAGCCCGTTCCAAATACAATCGCGATAATCACTGCCGCGGACAGCCCCAGAATAAGCAGCGCGGTACGCGGCCTGATCTGAAAGCTGACACCGCCTCCCCGGCTGCGTACGGTCATTTCTCTGTTTGATAAACGGAAGCTCATCTCCACACCCCGCCTTTCCGGGCCGCATGGACAAAAAACGGTACGCCGATCACGGCGGTCATTACGCCAATCGGGATTTCGCCAGGCGAAATGGCAAGCCGGGCCGCCACATCGGCCAGCAGCAGCAGTACCGCCCCAAAGATTGCGGAGATCGGCAGCACCCAGCGGTAATCGCTCCCGGCGGCGGACCGGGCCAGATGGGGAACAACCAGACCGACAAAACCCACCGCTCCCACTATGGCGACGGAACCGCCGGCCAGCACCACAACAAGCACGCCGATGGCCAGCTTGACGATCAGCGTATTTTGGCCAAGTCCTTTGGCGATGTCTTCCCCGCTGTTCAGCAGATTGACGGCGCGGCCCATCAGTACGGCGGCAAAAGCGGCCGCCAATATAAACGGCAGGACCGGCAGAGCCGTTTGCAGCTCACGTCCGCTGACCGAACCCGCAAGCCAGAACAAAACATCCTGGAACCCCGACTCATTCAGCACCAGCATGCCCTGCGTAAACGAGGTGAACAGCGCGGTAATCGCAGCGCCGGCCAAAATAAGTTTAACCGGTGTCAGCCCGTCCCGGCCCAGTGAGCCCAGTCCATAGACAACCGAAGCGGACACAAGCGCGCCAATCACGGCGTACCCTGCCAGCCCTAGCAGCGGACTGGACGGAAACAGCAGCACGCCGGCCACAACAAAAAAGATAGCGCCCGCATTAATGCCAAACACATCTGAAGCGGCAAGCGGATTTCGGGTGAGCGCCTGCATCAGCGCGCCGGCAAGCGCCAGCGCGGCGCCGGCCGCCGTAGCGATTATAGTCCGGGACAACCGCTCCGTCCGGACAATCAGCTGCTCCACATTGCCGGGATCGTAATGAAAAAACGCATCCTTTAAGGCCCCCCAGCCGACCGCGGTACGGCCCAGCAGCAGGCTGCACAGCATCGCCCCCGCCAGGGCGATCAGCGAGAGGAGGAGCAAAATGACTGGTTTTTTGCTCATTTTGTGAGGCCGTACATCTCATACAGACTGTCCAAAGCCCGGTGAGCGGACAAAATCCCGCCGGCCATGTTCCAGTCCACTTCGTTCACCATGTGCACCTGTCCGTTTTTCACGGCGTCCAGGTTTTTCCACAGCGGATGGCTGGTCCATTCTTGATAGTATTTTTCGACTGCCGCCTTGTCGTCACCGGAGTTAAAATTGAAAATCACGTCGGCATTCATATCCGGAATGCTTTCTTTTGAGGTCAGCTTGACGCCCCAGATGTCCTCATCGTGTCCCGGCGGCCGCGTAAATCCAAGGTCTTTCAGCAGACTGCCGCCATAACCCATGTAAAAGATTCGGGCATGATCCGCCCGGAAGTTGGTAATCGTTGCTTCCATCGGCAGCCGGTCGCCCATTTTTTTCTTGAAATCGGCTGTACGTGCGTCCCAGTCCGCCAGCAGGCGGTCCGCTTCGTCTGTTTGGTTCAGCGCTTCGCCCATCAGCCGGACCGTTGCCTTCCAGTCGTACACCTCACCGATCATCACCGTTGGCGCAATTTGACTGAGCTGATCGTAGATTTCCTCATGTCTTGTTTTTGTGGCAAAAATCACATCCGGCTTCAGCTTGTACAGCTCCTCCAGATTAGGCTGGTTCTCTTCGCCGAGCAGCGGCACGCCTTCCAGGTCTTTGCGCAGGTATTCATAAACCGGCTTCTCTTCCCAGGACTCGACGATCCCTACAGGTTTGATGCCAAATGCGACGGCCGCGTCATTTGCGCCTTGATACAGGGTGGCGATCCGCTTCGGCGTTCCTGTAATCTCCGTTTCGCCCATTTCGTGCTTCACCTTACGCACAGCCGCCGACGCATCCGCCGCCGGCTGACCCGCATCGGACGCCGCCGGCGACGCTTCACCGCCCGCTGCTCCCGCTGAAGCGGGCCCTTGTCCCGCGGCTGACCCGCTTGAATTTCCCTGCCCGCACCCGGCGGCCACAATAAGCAGCATCGCCAGCATTAAAATGGCGGCGCCGCGTTTCTTTACGTTGACTTTCATTTTTCATTCCCCCTACCTGCTGCCCTCCAAAGTGAAAGACCGGCATTATAATTGATATTGATTCTCATTATTAATTATAAAAAATGTCCATTCCTTGAACATGGCTGTTTCCGTTCATTATTTGGACAAATCCGGCGTCCATAACGAGGCCATGCGCTCCAGGAGCAGGCTGTGGGAGTAAGAGGTATATAAGGTATACAAATGCTGATCTTCAAAAATCGGATAAACGGCCTTGTTCCGGACAGCAGGCAGCCGTTCCCAGCTTGGATGAGCTGCAAGTTTTTGAATCGTCTCGCGAATGCTCTGTTTCGTGGCCGCGGAACCATCGTTTCTGAAACTGGTCAATACCAGAATGTCCGGTTCCTCCCGCAGGAGGATATCGGGCTCTACAGGCTGGTAGGAATCCATCGTTTCCGCACATGGCGGAGGGTTCGCACCCAGGTCGCCGTAGAGCACGGCGCCCACATACTTTTGCCCATACAGCACCATTTGGCCCGATGGCCCGATGCCGGCAATCCATACCGTTTTTCCGCGCAAAAATCGTTCTGCCGCTTCCCGTACCTCAGCGGCTCGCCGCTCATACCGCCCGATCCACTCCTCGGCTTCCGCTTCCTTTCCGGCCGCGACGGCGATTCCGCGCAGTTGGGCCCGCCAATCCGCTTCGAAGGGGATAGTCACCGTTGGCGCGATATGCTCGAACATCCGGGACTTGGCCCGGGTTTCCTCATCATATACACCGCTGGTAAAGATGACGTCCGGTTTCATCACGGCCAGCTTGTCCAGATCGGGCCGGTATTCACCCACCGGCGCCGTCCGCTTCAGCGGCAGCGGATAATAGCTGTTGATCAGTGCCCCGCCGGGCTCGATTCCGAGCGCCAACAGATGGCCGGTAATGTGATGGTGCAGGGAGACCAGCCGCTCCGGCTGGCGCATCCGTTTTACATAAGCGGAAGGCGACATACCGGTAACTTTGCGGAACTTGCGGCTGAAATAAAATTCGTCAGCGTAACCGACGCTGTGCGCCACGGCGCGGAACGGTTCGTTGGTGAGGACCAGCGTCTGCTTCGCCCGGGCGATCCGGATGTCGTTTAAATACTCCATGGGCGTCATTCCGTAGGTCCGTTTAAACATTTTTGTCAGATGATCCGGACTCATCCCGGCGGCCAGCGCCAGTTCTTCCCGCGTAACGGCCTGCCGGTAGTTTCGTTCCATAAAAGAGGCGGCCCGGGTAATATCCGGTTCCTTCCGGTTCGTGCCGCTCCGCATTTCTTCAAGCAGCAGCAGGATCATTTCGTGCATGAGCACGCCTGCCTTGAGCCGGTCTGTTCCGCTTCCTTCCAGCCTGTTTTCCAGCTCCTGTGTATATTTGACCAGAAGCTCCGCAGGCCCGGCCTGCCAGACCGCCGGCTCCGGCAGCCGGACGGACACCATCCGCTGCTCTTCTTCTTCCCGGTAGACGCGAAAACGGACCTCATAACCTTCGGCAGCTGCTCCCGGTGACACCATAATCCGTACTTCCGGCGGAAGACATAAGACGGTATGTACACCCGGACGGCAGGAGCCGCCGGACCAACTTAGCAGACCTTCCGCTGCCGTAAAAATCAGCAGCCGGTGGCAAATCCGATCCGGCCCGGCAAAGGCGTGCCGTTTTTTCCCCGTCACTCCGCCGAAACGGGTAACACCTGCAGGAATATAAGTATTCGCATCCGCTGCCGGCCATTGCCATGTTGTTACATTCATTCTGGCCCTCCATTTATCCGGTTTCTCCACTTGATTGAGAATAATTCTCAAACAATTGTAAAACGCTTGACAGCCGGTGGCAATACAATAAAAAAAGAACAGCAGCCCGGCATGTTCCGCCTGGCTGCTGTCCCTTACATTTGCACCTATTCCTTCCGCGTCCTTGGCTGGCGGCGCTCTAAAAAGCTTTTTCTGATCCCCGGCCGCCGGTATTGCACGGACTACGGACCACATTTCCTGGGAAATTTACTTTTCTCCCTCCGCCACCGCTTCATGCAGAGCCTCCACATATTCAGCGGCGAGTTTCGATAACGCGGTATGCTTGTGGCTGATCCACCCGACATTAATGCTTTCGTCACAATCCAGCGGAACCGGAATGATTTCGTTGCCGTTCAGGTCGGCGCTTAGCACCCCGGTTGAAATCGTATACCCGTTCAGGCCGATCAAAAGATTAAACAAAGTGGCCCGGTCGTTAACCCGGATGCTTTTGGGATGGGACAAGGTGCTGAGTATTTCCTCCGAAAAATGAAACGAATTATATTCGCCCTGCTCAAACGATAAATACGGATAATCGGCAAGCTGGTCGATCGTGACCACAGCCTGTTTGGCAAGCGGATTGCGGACGCTGATAAAAATATGCGGTTTTGCCGTAAACAGACTGTTAAACTCCAGATTGCCGTCCTTGAGCAGTCTGTTGATCACCTTTTCGTTGAACTCGTTCAAATACAAAATGCCGATTTCGCTGCGGAGCGTCCGTACATCCTGTATGATTTCGTACGTCTTCGTCTCCCGGAGCGCCAGCTCGTATTCATCCTGCCCGTACATACTGACCAGTTTAACAAACGCGTTTACTGCAAATGCATAATGCTGGGTCGATACGGAAAAATGCTGCGGCGAGGGCTTGGCATTCAAATAACGCGCTTCAAGCAGCTCGGCCTGCTCCACCACCTGCCGGGCGTAGCCCAGAAACTCCGCGCCGTCTTTGGATAAAGTGATTCCTTTGTTGGTCCGCTCAAAAATCGTAATCCCCAGCTCGGTCTCCAGGTCGCGGATGCTGTTCGAAAGGCTGGGCTGGGAAATAAACAGCCGTTTGGCCGCCTCGTTCATCGAACCCCGGCTGGCAACTTCAATTACATACTTCAACTGCTGCAGCGTCACTGTGCGCCCGTCCTTTCCGCGTACGTTACGGGCAAATCCTCCTTCGGTCGGTTGCTGTCGGGACTGCGCATCCGCCGCTCGCTGTAGGGCACGGAGCCATTCGGCCGCCCCGTACGCGGAAGCGGTTCGCGCAAGTGAACCCAAACAGAGCCCCGGCTCCCCCGCTGCGGGTTAACCGGAGCTTTCTGATATGCTTTAGCCTACCATATTCGCCCCTGCCGGGAAAAGGTCCCGCCGGAGCAGATTGGCTTTTGTCCGGCAAATGCTTTACAAATCGCTTACGCTGAAGGTGTCGCCGCCCTCAATGGTTCCGCTCTCAAACCCCCGGTAAAACCAGCGTTTGCGCTGCTCCGAGCTGCCGTGGGTAAAGCTGTCCGGCACGACGTAACCCTGCGATTTTCGCTGGATTGCATCGTCGCCGACTGCGCTCGCCGCCGTCAGTGCTTCGTCCAAGTCGCCTTCCTCCAGGTAGCCTTCTCCCTGGACATGATGCGCCCAGACACCCGCCAAATAGTCGGCCTGCAATTCAAACCGCACCTGGTAGCGGTTGTATTCCGTTTGGCTTACGCTGCGCCGGTACTTATCCAATTGCTCAGTCGTGCCGAGCAGCGTCTGCACGTGATGGCCGACCTCATGCGCTACGACATAAGCCATTGCGAAATCGCCGGGCGCTTCAAACCGCTGTCTGAGTTCATCATAAAAACTGAGGTCGATATACAGCTTCTGGTCGCCGGGGCAATAAAACGGCCCAACTGCCGATCCCGCCGTCCCGCATGCGGATTGGACGGATCCGGAGTACAGCACCAGTGTAGGATTTTTATAAGTCATCCCCCGTTCGCGGAACTGCTCGGCCCAGACATCCTCCGTATCCGCAAGCACAACGGAGACAAACTCCGCCAGCTCCTGCTCTTCAGCCGATTGCTGATAAGGCGCTCCCGTATCGGTTCCAGTCCCCGAGAGCAGACCGCCCAGCACATCTCCTGCGCTGCCGCCGCCCAGGAGCGTCACAAGGAGCACCAAAATAATCCCGCCGATTCCGCCGCCGACTACGGCTTTGCCGCCCCTGCCCCGCCGGTCTTCCACATTGGAGCTGCCTCTTCGTCCCTGCCATTTCATACCGTCCACCCCTTCGTTGTCGAATCCGCGTCGCCTTACCGGGAGCGGTGTGTTACTTACGATTTACCCACGGGCGGGGGGTTCCAACGCTTTTTGCGGCTTACAACATTTGCCGAGGTGCTGGCAGACCAGTCGAAGATGCCAAAAAGCGGGGTGTCTCATAGGAAAAACCCCCGCTTTTCACCGAAACTACGCATTTATACGTTTATCGGAATCCTATTGGAATCCTATTGGAATCCAATTGAAATCCCATTTAAACCCTACTGAAATCCTATTGGAATCCTAATGAAATCCTATTAAAATCTAACACTTGCTGCTAATCCTAGCATCTTTCCGTTTACCGGCCCTTGCGCTTCACTAAATAATACACCGGCAGGCCCGCCAGCGTAATGGCAATTCCAATCATGGAACGGACAGGGTCGCCAATGACCGTGCTTACAAGGATATAAAGCCCGCCCACCAGGCCTACTATCGGAGTGAACGGATACAGCGGGACTTTATAGCCTGTACCGTGCGAATAACCGGTGCGCCGGATAATAAATACTCCGAACACCCCCATGGTGAAAAAGATCCACAGCACAAACACAAGCAGATCCGTCAGCGTATCAAACGTGCCCGAAAAAATGTACAGTACCGCCAGCACCGCCTGAAACAGGAGCGCGTTTGCCGGCGTTCCAAATTTCGGGTGGATGCGGGCAAGGACGGAGGAGAACGGCAGCTGTTTCCGCTCGCCCATGGCCTGGGGAACCCGGGCTGCCGTCATCAGGTACCCGTTTAGCGCTCCCAGCACTGAAATCATGATGCCTGCCGTGATAAAAGCCCCCCCGCCGCTGCCTAAAAGCGCCTCCGCCGCGTCCGCGCCGGGTGTAGCCGAAGCTGCGATCTGCTCAAACGACAGCGTCTGAAAGATGGCTACATTAAACAGCACATACACGATCATGACAAACAGGACGCCGATAAAAATCACCTTCGGCAGCGTCTTGGCTGGATTCGGAATTTCGCCGGCCATGTTAGTTACGCCGATCCAGCCGTCGTACGCCCACAGGGTGCCAAGGATCGCGGCGCCAAACCCCGCGCCTGCTGCAGCAGTTCCGATTCCGCCGAACCCCGGCGCGCTGCCGGACACCAGCCCGAACACAATAATACCGGCGACCGGAATCAGCTTGCCGGCTGTCGCAAGCGTCTGAATCCAGCCGCCATACCGGGTGGAAATCACGTTCATCAGCAGAATAAAGCCCAGGATCGCGATGGCGAGCAGCTTCTGCTGCCAGCTTTCAAGCGGTATAAAATACCCCGAATATGTCGAAAAAGCGATGGCCAGCGCCGCCACGGAAGCCGGATAGGAAATAACGGCTTGGACCCAGCCAAGCAGATATCCCACCGTGTCGCCGTACAGCTCTCCAAGATAGGTATATAAGCCGCCCGATTTTGGAATCGCGGCGGCAATTTCAGCTACGGTAAGCGCGGAGGCAAGCGTAATAACGCCTCCCGCCGCCCAGGCCAGCACGGCCAGCGCTGGAGACCCGACGTTCACCAGGACGATGCCCGGTTTCAGAAAAATACCCGATCCGATAATCATCCCCACCACGATGGCAAGCGCCTGGAGGACGGTAATCGAAGATTGCTGTTCTTTCATGAATTTACTACCCCTTTGTCTAATCTGTTCCCTATCGTACCGGATGATAAACACCGACTAAGTATACGGGAACACAAGACGGATGCCAATGACAATTTACCTCGCTCTCAGGCTGCATAAAAGGAACGGGTGGTGACCAGCAGGTGAACGGCAGGTTGGCGGCAGGTGATCAGTAGGTGAACAGCAGGTTGGCGGCAGGTGAACGGAAGGTTGGCGGCAGGTGAACGGAAGGTGACCAGCCGCTGAACGGCAAGTGGGTGGCCTGGAAACGCGGGAAGCCCGCCGCCCCCGGTAGAGACGGGGATGCGGCGGGCCGGGGAAAAGTCCTTCTGTCAGAAATGACGGCGGTTATATTTGCCTTGTTATTGTCAAGTTAATGGTCTTGTATTGTCTAGTTACTACCTGGTATTACCCTTTTATTGGGAAGGTTACGGTTATAGCACGGGTACGGTCATTGCATGGGTACGATCATTTCACGGGTAGGATCTTTACACGAGTACGATCATTGCCCAGGTATGGTCATTACACGGGTAGGATCATTGCCCAGGTACGATCATTGCCCGGTTGCCGCTCCTTGCTGGTCCTGAGGCACGGCTGTCGGGTCCATATGGAACACTTCCCACAGATGTCCGTCAATGTCCTGGAAGCTCCGGCTGTACATAAAGCCGTGATCCGCCGGATCCATCGTTGTCTGCGCGCCGGCTTCGAGCGCCTTGGTAACAGTTTCGTCCACTTCTTCCCGGCTGTCCACGGCAATGGCAACAATCACTTCAGCTGTCCGGGAAGCATCAGCCAGTTCCTTCTTAATAAAAGACTGGAAAAACGGCTCTACTAGGAGCATCGCATATTGATTTTCGCCGATGATCATGGATGTTGCATTTTCATCTGTATAATTGGGGTCAAACTCAAATCCGATCGCCGAAAAAAACGCAACCGAAGCCTTCAGATCTTTCACAGGCAAATTAATGAACGTTTGTTTTGCACGAAATGCCAAAGAAATCACCTCTTGGGTTAGATTAGCGTGCGGCTGATTCATGCCGGTTTTGCCTGGATGCCTGCTTGCCGCTTCACAGAAATAGTCTACCATGCCAAGCGGCGCTGCATTTCTTACGGATTGCTCGTTCTTCCCTATTATGCCAAGGGGCGCTCTATTTCTTACGGATTGACTCGCTCTTCCCTATTTCTTCCCGCCTGTCTCAATGACAGCAGTCTGTGTCAGTTCATCCCAGACCAGTTCCTCCCCAAGCGCTTGGACACAGAATTTCAACGGAACCATTGCCGAGCCGCCGACTTTTCGCGCTGGTGTCTCAAGCTGTTGAGCCGTTCCATTGACCAGCGCTTCGCCGGAATTGAGCCGCAGGACTATTTCTGTCCCAGCCTTGCTCACCTTGATGGAACCATCGGCGGATGTCGTTACTTTAGCTCCCATTTTCTCGAATATGGTGCGCATTTGTACCAAAATCGTTCCGTTCACGATCACCGGCGGCTGGGTGAATTTGAGCAGTTCGCCGTTCACGATCACTTTTACCGGATCAAAGGCGATGACAAGCGGTTTGATTTTAATCGGCGCTTCGCCATATACGTTTTTCCGGTGTTTCATGATTTGCTCGACCGTTTTATCCCGCATTTCAGTTATATCTTTCACCGTACGGTTCCGGCGGTCCAAAATTTCTTTATACCGTTTTTCCCGCTCGGTTTTGATCTCCGTAAGCACCTCCTGGCGGATCTGTTCGTTGTCCTCTCCCTTTTTTACGGCATTGGTATAATCGGCAAGGGCGGAATCCATGAAATACCCGCCTTCGGGATCGATCTTCTCTTCGTACATGGACAGCGCACCTTTGTCATAACCGCTTCCTTCGCCAACCGCCTTATTGTAGATCTCCAATCCACTTTTGAAGGAGCTTTGATAAGTACCCATGCTTCCCATAATATTTCCGGCTCTGA
Organism: Paenibacillus nanchangensis; assembly: GCF_046543445.1. Lineage (NCBI taxonomy): Bacteria > Bacillati > Bacillota > Bacilli > Caryophanales > Paenibacillaceae > Paenibacillus > Paenibacillus nanchangensis. Next base: position 237,228 of record NZ_JBHOFD010000003.1, on the reverse strand, counting down.
TGGAATCCTCATAACCCGTGCGGGCCAAGCCGTCACCCAGATCTCTAGGGTGTTTTTTCTCCAGCTTCAGGTAATCTTGTTTGAGCAGGTCGCTCAAATATTTGATGTCCGCTTCGACCTGCTGTTTGTACCGGTCGCGGTCCGCCAGGCTTACCAGCTTGACGATGTTAAATTCTTTGTCGATTTGTGCCTTATCCGCCTCGTATGCAGCGGTTGAAGCCATAGCTGCGGGCGCCAGTAGCATACTTCCTATAAGCAGAACAGGCAGGATGATACGGGATATTGACCATTTGTTCGTCTTCATAACGCTTGTTTTCCTCACCTTTCGTCCGTGGATTGCTGCTGATTTAATCACCTAAGATCATACTCTTGAGGTAAAAAAAATGGCAATGGGGCCGAAAGATTAAAGCCTGGCTGTACGCTTCAGGTCCAAAGTCCTTCACTTTTCGCCACTGGTTATATCCTCTATTCGACATCTCGAATGTACCGGGTGAGGCGGAAGCAAGGGATAAGGAAAGAACATCCAATCAAAAGCTGCGAAGGTGAATTATCCGGTGAAATTGGGGACTGGGGGTACTAAGTACCAGAAAGGTTTTGCAATGCAGTGGCGGGGGAGGGGGGAACTGGGGGGGAACTGGGGGGGAACTGGGGAGGAACTGGGGAGGAACTGGGGGGGAGCTGGCAGGGAGCTGGCGGATAACTGCGGATAACTGATACTAGAGCCTGTACGCAAACATACTTCAGCCATAACCCCATCGAAAATCAACACCAAAAAACCTTGAACATGCTCGCTGTCTTTTGATAGCCCGGTCGGTCGCTTGCTTTGCCCCTTTTGCGCCAGCTCCATGCAGATGGACTCGGACTATGGTTGTATCCATCATCATCTGCTCAAAGTGGGACTCAAAGGTAACCAAAGTCCGGCTTAATGGTAACGTGCTTCAGGATTTCATCCCAGATTCCCGCCTTTTGCAGCTGCCAGAGAGAGTAGGGGTACAAGTTTACGGACACACGGGATCTTATTTGCTGATTATCCCCTGTTTTGGCAAATTTCCGGACTCAGAAGCACCTATTTACACGGAGAAGACATAGTTTGTATGTTTTCGGTACGAATAACGGAACTGGAGTCCGCCAAGGCATACCAAAGCCCAAGAATTTCAGAAATAACGGCCGCTGGGTCCGCAAAGACCTTCGTATCGCGTTCTAAAGACCTCCGTATCGCGTTCTGTGGTAATCCGCTGCGGGTTGTCGCAGGAGAGGATTCGTAGGTCGATCTGACAATAGACAGGTGACTTCGCTGTTATCTCGTATCTTCGTCTCATAGCTCATATTTCACTAGTTACTCCCTTAAATTACCGTTTGCGTACACATCCTAATGAGTTTACGAAAAAGTGCTGGCGAAAAAGAGCTAGTATAAACATCCCCTACAGACATGCGTCTCTGGTTAATTGCTTGTGCGATCGTCCTCGTAACCCAACATCCCCGGCGGTCCTGCCGCCGGAGCGCTGGGCTGGAGCCATACCGGTATCAACGGTAAGAGTTGTTCTCCGCTTCACTGTACTTGCCATTTTTGTCATGAAGCGACTGCTTGCGCCGGTCGTTGCGGGCCTGCTGAAGCTGCTGTGCTTCCAGGCTGTTGACTGGAGTCGTCTCCAGGTCTTTTACCGTATTGATCAAATTTTTGTCAGGTTCAATTGGACTCATGAGCAGTTGGCCTCCTTCCGAAATACGCATTCTTACTGGAGTGCTCGCTCACGGCTTCCCCTACTGATTTCCTCTTCGGCTTTCGCGGGTTACGTCTAAGCCGGCGGCTTACACAGCCGGTTCCGCTCAGTCTCCCTTGGGCTTGTCGCAGCGGAAATCCTGCTGCCGGGGCTGCACCCACTGTCCTAGTATGTTCTCCATGGTTCTCAAATATAATGAAGCAAATGCCGATAAACGGGTATGGCGCAAGACTTCCCTGGACAGGTTTATAATGAGGTTTTCCTATTCTGCGGTTCGGATATTCAGCGGTTCAACTATTCAACTGTTCAGTTGTTCGACTGTTCAGTTGTTCGGGCATATCCGTTTACCAAAATGACTGTCCGGCAGTTCGGCGGCCCTCCCCGATTTTGTGGATTTTTTATGAACAGACTAAAAGGCAGCAACTTATCCGTCCTAAAGTTCGTATAGGAAGCAGAGGTGAGTTCCCTGAAAGAGTTTATATTCCAGCCGGTGATTGAGGAGCTTAAGCAGCGCTCCGGAAGCCGTGCCCGCATTATACTTGAACCCAGCTATCTTGGGGGCCGTCTGATCGGCGGACGGTATCATATGGCTTCCCACACCGTGTACGTCTATAGCGATACGATTTCACAGCAGTGTGCGCATCTATTTGGCACCTTGGAGCGGCTTGAGGAATATGCGGCCGTGGTTTGCGCCCACGAAATCGGTCACGCCGAAGACCGTGAGCTCGGCTCGCTTGCCAGACTGCTGGACAAAGAGCTTCCTCCGCTGCGCCGCGCCCAGATTGCTTTGCGTATCGAAGAAAATGCCTGGCGTTATGCGCGCCGGCTGCTGCCGGATGTCGATCCGGTCTTCATGGAAGCTATCATTGACGAATCGCTGTACGCTTACCGAAGCGTACTGTCGGCCGATATTGCTTAAACAATAACAGGAAACCCGGGCCATTTCGGTAACCTGTTGTTCTATATACAGCAAGCCCGCCCAGGAATTGACGGCCATCATTGGCTGTCCCCCGGGCGGGCTTGCTACGTTATAATCCGGCTCGTATCCTGCACGTAGTTGGCTCCCTTTTTCGCATAATAAAGATAAAGATCGCCGGTGCAGGTTTCGCTAACCGCCGTCCGTAAACCGGCTTACCGCTTTAAGGATCAGAAAATGCGGGTTTTTCATCAACCGTTCGTATCCTTCCGGATGTATCTGTTTAAAGGCTGGGGTCGGCTGAGGCTCAATCATTTGTTCTAATGCAAAATGAGGGCTTACACTGTTGACAATCTCCTGAAGCGGCCGCCGATAAAAGGAGACGTCCACCTCGCGGCCCTGTTTATTCCAGGTTTCGGTCAGCAGCTCTCTAAGGAAGTAATCTCCGCTCTCCGACAGCTTCAAATCCATAAACGGGTGGTGGACCGAGCACAGCAGCATGCCGCCGGGGACAAGCACACGCCGGAATTCAGCCAGCACTGGCCCCCAGTTCTGCAAGTAGTGTAAGGTCAGCGAGCTGAGCACCGCGTCGAACGAACGGTCGGCAAAAGGCAGCGGTTCCTCCAAGTCATGACAGAGCACACGCACCTTGCCTCCGGTCCGCCTCCGTGCGGCCTCCACCATCGCGGGGCTCAAGTCGATTGCGGTGACCTCCGCTCCGCGCCCGGCGAGCTGCTGGGCATACCATCCCGCGGCGCAGCCCGCATCCAAAAAACGGGTTCCCGACAAATCCGCTGGCAGCACTCCCATCATCGCTGGCCGTTCGTATTCGCTGTTGTAAGGACCCGCGGTATCAATATCATGTTCGTAGGCGTCAGCCAGCTGCTCGTATGCCGCTTTTATTCCATCCTTCATCTTATCCTCCCGTTAACCAGCTGCAACCGGTTGTATTTCTTTTCCATTATTATAACGCATGGCAAAAAAACCGTCAGGCAATTTGCCTGACGGTCTTTCGGTTGTACGCAGTCTTTCGGTTGTACGCAGTCTCCCGGGCTTGCCGGGCTTGCCGGGCTTGCCGGGTTTGCCGGGTTTACCGGCTTTACCAGCTTTACCGGCTTACCGGGTTTGCCGGGTTTGCCGGGTTTGCCGGGTTTGCCGGGTTTGCTGGGCTACCACGATTGCCAGGTTACCACGATTTCGGGCGGCAGAGTTAAACAGGCTACTGGTATTCCGCCGGTTATTGGGCCGCTTCCGTGGAAATATGGAAGGTGACGCCGTATTTGTCTGTCAACGTTCCGTATGCCGGACTCCAGAACGTCTCCTGAAGCGGCATTTTAACCTGTCCGCCCTGCTGCAGTGCGTCGAACAGCGTTCTCGACCGCGCCGGATCATCGGTCATAATACAGACCGTCACGTTTCCGCCCTGCTGTACGGTCTGGCCTGGAAACGTGTCCGAGAACATGATCTCCGCTTCTCCCACCCGGATCAATCCGTGAGCTACACGGTCCTTGGCTGCTTCCGGCAACGGAAAATCAGGATTGGCAGGCATATCGCCAAAAGACTGGATCCCGACAATCTCGGCTCCGAGCGCCTCTACATAAAACTGAATGGCTTCTCTGGCGTTACCGTTCAATACCAAATAAGGGTTCATACGAAGCGTCATGTGTTCCATCTCCTTGTCATTGTTCATAACGGTCATTCTGCGGTCATTTTACCATACGTCTGGACCATTTCGTTTCTTCCCGTTTGCGGTTTTAACGGGCGGCTGCGGCCAGCCAGCGCTCTAATTACGCCTATTTGGAGTATCGGCCCGGGCCAGCTCATCCATTCGTCCTTATATTCAAAAACCGGCGCATGCGAAATTTCTCCATAAGCTGGAGTCGGACCTGAGGTGATTTACATAGTTTTTGCAGCGGACCTGTAGCCCGCCTGCATACAAAAACCGGCCGGTTCACGCAGAAACCGGCCGGTGAGTATGTTCTTAGTCTTTAATGTTACCGGCCATCTTCAGCCGCTTGGCAATTTCCGCAAAATCCTCCGCAAAAATCCCTGGTGCAAATTCCTCCTCCAGCGGCGGCGCATCCGGCACGGGTACGCCTTTGGGTGCACCCTGGATCACCTCAAGCGGCAGTCCATCCTCGGGATGCGTGCCCTTCCAGATTTGGGCGATTTCGTTATAATCGTTGTCGCTCCAGGTGTAGAGCTTGGTGTGCACACTTTTTTCTTCATATTTACGTGATTCATTAAATGCCTTATTGCTCAGCGACGGCACCGGGACAAGCTTTGTCACGTCTACTCCAGTCGCCATTTCCAGCGCTTTGGCATAAGCGACAACATGCACGCCTCCGCGCACAAGCAAAAATCCGACCACTTCCCGCGCGGCAGGATGATCAGTCATTTCGTAGACTTTCATTTTATGGGTACGGGCTCCGCACTCCAAAAAGAAGTTATGCAGCAGGTCCTCCACCAGATTGCCGCTGTTGAATACATAAGTCCCGTTCCAGGGGTTGCCCATGGAATCGAAAGGAAGCGCTCCTTGAGCTCCCGCCAGAAAATGATACGATAACCGGGCATCCTTCACCGATCCAAGCGGAGTGTCGTCGGGCTGCTTCAGTGTTGTCGAGCCTTGCAGGCATTTATTGATCGCATGGGCGACCAGCTCCACATGGCCCAGTTCTTCGGCGGTGATGCTTGTGACCAGGTCGTAAAACGGCTTCAGTTTCTTTTTGTCCCGGAAATTAAACGATTGGAACAAGTAGTTATTCAGCGTGGACATTTCGCCGAACTTTCCGCCCAGCAGCTCCTGAATGGCAGCAGCGGCATTTGCATCCGGCTTTTCGACTTCGGGGATTTCAATAGCGATTTCATCCATACGTTTGAACATTCGCTTTAGTTCCTCCTTCATCGTTAGATAGGCCTGCTTAAACCATTAAACATCTGCCCAAAATTCAAACAACGAAAAAGGACGCTTTTGCTGAACCATAGGAGCTGTCAGCCGCTTACACCGTCTCAACCGGACCGGCATTCGCTGCCAACAGGCTTCTCCCGTTTCAGTTAAGCTTAGTTCCAGGTTAGCAGAGATAGATAGAACGCACATTCCTTCGTCCCGGCCGCAACCTCCTTTACGGCTGTAGAAGGAATATGCGTTTTGGGGAGAAGGCAGGACATTTATGACCGCACAAAACCGCAGCCCGTTCGTCGAAACGAACAGCTGCGGTCCGGTTTACATGCTCCTTATTTTTTGACGGTGGCGTTATACTGGCCGATTTTTTCGGTAATCTGCTTCGCCGCGTCTTCCAGCGCCTGCTTTGGCTCCTTTTGCCCGTTCAGTGCCTCTTCTATTGCGGTTTCAACGAGCTGACGGGCTTCCGGGAAGACCCCCATCACCGCTCCAGAAGTAGCCGCCGAAGCGCTTGAAGCGTGAAGCTGGTCAACCGCGGTCTGAAACTGCGGATATTGGGCCATGTTGTCCTTCAACACCTGTTGGCCGTAAGCGGCTGTCGTAATAGGGAAATACCCCGTATTCACGCTCCATTTGGCCTGCACCTCAGGGGAAGCCACGTATTTGATGAACTCCCAGGCGGCATTTTGCTGTTCCTCCGGTTTGTTGTTCATAATGTAAAGGCTCGCCCCACCTACCACTACACCACCATCAGCGGCATCGGCCGGTTTTGGCAAAAAGCCTGTTCCCACTTCAAACTTTCCGCCCACGGAATCAACCATGCCGCGAAGCGCGGCCGTGGAGTTCAGCGTCATCGCTACCTGTCCTGCGGCAAACGCGCTGTCCGTATCGCTGGTATCACGCCCGAGATTGGCTACAATCCCTTCATCCACCATCTTTTTCCACCATTCCAGCGTCCGCACGCCGGCTTCGGAAGCCAGCAGGGATTCCGTCGCACTGCCGTCCCGTCCATTTCCGTTGTTCACATAGTCGGCATTTTGATTAGCGAACAGCTGCTCCATGAACCAGCCATATATGGCAATGACCGCACCGGGTTTGCCGTCTTTGGTGAGGGCTTTGGCGGCCGCTTCAAACTCTTCAAACGTTTTTGGAGGATTCTCGGGATCCAGTCCCGCAGCTTTGAATGCGTCTTTGTTGTAATAGAGAATTGGATTGGAGGTGTTGAACGGCATGGCGTTCAGCTTCCCGTCAATCGTATAGTAACGTGTAATATTAGGCTCGAGGGCTGAAAGATCAAATCCGTCCGCATCAATAAATTGCTGGACCGGCGTGATCATTTGGGAATCGATCATAAATTTGCTGCCGATCTCGTACACCTGAATCAAATCCGGTCCGGTTTTGGAGCCAAGCGATGCCTTCAGCTTGTTTAAGCTCTCATCATATTTCCCCTGGTATACCGCCTCGACCTGGATCGCGGATTGGCTGGCATTGTAGTCGGTGACGATTTCATTAATCGCCTTCTCGCCCGCGCCGGACATGGAATGCCACCAGGTGATTTTTACCGGTGCTCCCGCAGCACTGACCGAACCGCTATCCGCCGCCGTACCGCCGGCAGCGCCGTTGTTGCCGGAGGCGCCGTTATCACCGGCATTGCCGGCCCCGTTATTCGTGCTGTTTCCGCTTCCGGTGTTCGCATTGTTTCCATTGTTTCCGCTGTTTCCGTTTCCGCAAGCGGACAGCGCCAGCAGCAAAAGAACCATCATGAGCATCATGCCGGGTTTGAAGCGAAACCTGTTCATCGTACAGACTCTCTCCTTTTGAACTCCAGATTTGGGTGGACATGCCTACAAACCATTTTTATCATCATCTGCCTTGGCTGCGGAAAGCTCCGGCCATGTCCGGGCGAATCCGGCGGGCAGCTGACTTCCTTTGACGGGTTCAACCTTTTAAGGCGCCGGCTGCCATTCCCCGTACCAGCTGCTTCAGTCCAAAGACCAACAGCAGCAGAGAAGGCAGCAGCACAAGCGTTATGCCGGCGAAGACAAGATTCCATGAAGCCGCCTCTTGGAACTCCAGCATGGAGATGCCAATCTGGACCGTTCGCATCGGCTTGCTGCTTGTGACCAGCAGCGGCCACAGGTAAGCATTGTACATATTCAAAAACGAATAGACGGCCAGTGTTCCAAGTGCAGGTCTGGACAGCGGGAGTACATGGCCCAGAAAATACCGGACATGCCCGCATCCATCCATTTTGGCAGCTTCAAACAGCTCCTTGGGCAGCTGTAAAAAGAACTGACGGAGCAAAAACGTACCGAACGCCGTCGCCAAAAACGGCACGATCAGTCCCTGATAGCTGTCCAGCCAATCCAGACTGCGGATCGTCAAATAATTCGGGATCATCGTTACCTCCCACGGTACCATCATCGTCGCGACGAACAAGCTGAACAGGAGACTTTTCCCCTTAAAATTCATGGACGCAAACGCGTATCCTGCCATACTGGCAGTGACCAGCTGGCCCAGCATCACTGCTCCGGAGATCAGAAAGGTGTTGCCGATAAACGTAGCGATCGGAACGATGCCGAATACCTCCGCAAAGTTGTCCAGCCGCAGCGAACGGGGAACAAGCAACGGCGGGTAAGCACTGGCCTCGGCCGGACTCATCACGGACATGAAAAAGCTGTACACGACAGGATACAAAACCAGCAGGCCGCAGCCGGCAAGCAGAAGTGCAAGGAGGACTTGTCCGCTTTTCGAAAAACTCACTGGTAATGCACCTTCCTCTCCATCCATTTGAACTGAAGCAGCGTCAGCAGCATGATCACCAGAAACAGCATCAGCGCCTGGGCGCTGCCTGTTCCGAACCGGAAGTTAACAAAGGCCTCTTGGTAGATGGAGTATACAAACACATTGGTGCTGTTCACCGGGCCGCCTGAAGTCAAAATGTTGATTTGGCCGAACGACTGAAATGCGCCGATAACCGACACCACGGTAAGAAAAAACAAAGTTGGCGACAGCAGCGGGAGCGTAATGGATCGGAACGTCCGCACCGGACCTGCGCCGTCAATTGTGGCGCTTTCGTAAATCTCCTGCGGAATACCCTGCATTCCGCTGGATAATAAAATAAAGTTGAAGCCAAGATTCAACCAGACCGTCATCATCGCAACCGACAGCATGGCATAATCCGGGCTGATCAGCCAAGGTACGGGGGCAAGTCCGGCCAGCTCCAGCCAGTAGTTCAGCATGCCCAAGGTCGGATGGAACAGAAACTTCCAGATCACCGCCGCCGAACCGACGGAAAGAACAACCGGAAGCGAAAAAACAAACTGGAACAGCCGCCTGCCCCGCAGCAGCTGCTGCGTGAGCGCAGCCAGCACTAGCGCAGCCAGAATGCCGGCCGGAACCGTAAGCACAGCGAACCACGCCGTAACTTTCATGCCGTCCAGAAATAGTCCGGAACGGAACAAAGCACTAAAATTCTCGAATCCGACATAAGCGGCAATCCTCCCCGCCGGGTCCGTGCTGTGCAGGCTCAAATACACCGACCGCAGCAGCGGGTAGAACAAAAAAACGCCAAACAGCAGCAATGACGGCGACAGGAAGGTGTAAGCCAGCGCATTTTCCCGCCACTTCAGCCATTTCAGCGGCTTCGTCCGCCCGGTGGTACAGGCTGCTGTCCGCCCGCCCGCCGGCAGGCTGATCCGATTATCCACTTCACTCATGAAGCTTAAGGCCCCCTTCTCCGGTTCCAAACATCGGTCATTATCCCGTTGGATAACCCTTTGCCAGTGTATAAGCTGGATGTCAGCGGATCGTCAGCCCAGTTGCAATTAACTGTTAAATAATTGGTATTTAGTTAAACGAATACAAAATTAACAAAGGATTAACAAGAGGATAACAAAACCTTGGACTGGTCTTGCTCAACTATTGGACGGTTTACCTCGCCGACCATGGGCATGATCGAAACCACCCTTCAATTGGAAACGTACAACGCTTAGTACTGCCCGTTCCGTGTTGGCCATAGAATCCATTAAGATTTCGGGAGGTCTTATAAATTGAAATTACTGAACAGGCTGATTGAGCAGGCCAAAAATCCTAACGGCAGGATTGGATCGATCATGCTAAGGATTATGAACAAGGCGCATGCGGGGATGAATGCGTGGGCGTTTGAACGGCTGGACCTGGCCGGAAACCCGGCCATCCTGGACATCGGCTGCGGCGGAGGCAAAACCCTACATACTTTATCCGAGTTAAACCCGAACGCCATCCTTTACGGCGTCGATTCATCGGAACAGGCGGTCAAGGACTCACTGCAGGCGAATCAAAAAGCGGCGGAAGCCGGCAGAGTCCGTGTTTTTCAGGCGTTTGTATCGGACACCCCGTTTGAGGACCGCCGTTTTGATCTCATTACAGCCTTTCAGACGCATTACTTCTGGGACGATATGGAGGGTGCGGTAAAAGAGGTGTTTCGTATTTTAAAAGAAAAGGGTTGTTTTACCCTTGTTGCCGAACTTTATAAAATCAACTACCACATGACCTCTTACAAAACCAAAGAAGACATGCGCAGCCTTCTGGTCCGCACCGGGTTTCATACGGTGACCTTTCATGAGCAAGCCGCTAAAGGATGGCTTTGTATCCAGGCGACCAAGTAACGCTGTTCAGGGCTGAGATCAGGCTTTAATCACAAGGCCCTCCCGGGCTGTGCCATATGGGCTATACCATATTATGGAGGAGTTCAGCATGGCAGAAATACGCTGGGGACTCATCAGCTGCTTAAGCCGGCCCTTCAGTTTGAGGAGTTCCGGCTTCTCCACAGCCTGTACCCCTTGCGCACAGCTTCCATCACCATATCGGGAACCGGGAACATCCAGCGCGAAGCTATGGGACGATACAGCCGGTAATAAGCCCGCTTAAAATCTTCCCACATGCGGCAGTCCTCTGTTTTCAGAAAATCCGACACATCTACGATAAGCCCCCGGCCGTCCTGAACCATGACGTTTTTGGCGTGAATATCGTGAGGGCGGAGACCGCGTGAGCGGGCATAATCCAGCGCCGCATCAATATCCCGGACCGCCTGTTCGGGAATAGGGATGCCCCGGATCAGGCAGTTATACAGCGTGATCCCTTTCAACCTTTTGAGCAGCAGAAACCCGTTCCCTCTCCCGTAACAGGCCGAATAAGCCGGATGCAGACCTAGCCTGCGGTACACCTCAACTTCCTCTTCGATCCCCGGTCTGCCCGGCGCGTACACTTTGACCGCAAAATGCGGATGCTCCGGATGCGCGAACACCCCTGCGTAATTGCCTGTGCCCAGCAGCCTCCAGGGCTCGGGCAGTACGCTGACCCGGACCGGTTCGTCCGGACGGTCGCTGACGAGAGAAAGACCGCTCAGCAGCTGTTTTTCAATCTGTTCGATCATTTGAGCGATATGGTTCACGTCCGGCGTCTCCATTTCATCACGGCCCCATTTCCTAAATCCGGTTGTTTTCAGTGTAAGGCATCGCCGCAAAAATTTCACCGGGTACCCGCTTCATGTACAAAAACAAGTCATCAACCCGCAACTTTTTCCAGCAGTTTCCGTCCAAACCATTAAACCACTCAGAACAGAAAGGCGGAATTATCCATGAATAAAAAATGGCTTCTACTTCCCGCGCTCGCTGCTTCCTTATTGGCCTCCACCGTGGTACCGGAGGTATCTTACGCGGCAGATGCCGCTTATGCGCAGCTGACTTACAAGAACGGCGGGACGCTTTCCATGGGCTCTAGCGATGCCGCTTTGATCAAAAACGGGGTCTCCTACTTTTCTGCTTCGGTAGCATTGACAGCCGGCCTGGAGCTGACCTGGGACAAAAGCGGCAAACGCGCCCAGTTCAGCGGCTGGGATAAAAGCATCACCGTCCGCATCGGCAGCCGGACTGGCACGGTTGACGGCCGGCAGGTCAACATGGGCGGAACGCCGTTTATGTACAACAAACAGCTGTATATACCGGCTCAGTTCCTGGTAAGCGCAATGGGCGGCGGAACGGTCCGGTGGAATCCGGAGAAAAAGGTGCTTTTGGCAAACGGCCTGCAGCTGTTCCGGAGTTATACCGAAACATTTAACGGCGTGAAATACGGCGTCTCGAAAGATACCGGGGAACTGGCGGTCCTTTCTCCCGGCGGCAAAAAACGCACGCTTGCCAATCTCGGCACCCAGCTTGACGTGGTGGATTTTGAATTCGAACGCACGCCCGGCGGACTGCTCCTGATGAAAATCCGCAACAACTATGGCGAACCGCATATTAACAACCAATGGGTTACGTTATTGTTGAAAAACGGTTCGGTGATCCGTAAATCGGATGTCGGCTTCCGGGCCACTTTTGGAGAGCCTGCCGTCAAATGGAACGGCAAATTCCTGCTGGGCGACGGCAAACAGCTCCGGATCGTCGAGGACGGCACCGGCAAAGTAACGGAAACGATTGACCTCGCGAAGCTGATCGGGCCGCAGCCGAACCCGGATCTGCCTTCTGTTACCGTAGGGGATGCAACCTATAACGTGGAGGGATTCGACCAAGATTTTGCCCTGATCCGCCGGGGAAATAACGGATTTTTGACGCTGGTTCTTCGCAAAACGGGAGAACGGATCGAGCTGTATAAGACTTTTTTCCCGAAAGAAAGGCAGCAGGAAATTGAGACGAACGATGCCATGTTCCCGGGTGACGGTTTGCGTTATCAAGGACGGAAAGGCAATATTCTCACCTTCACAGCCTACAGCTTAAGCGGAGGTAAAGAGCAGAAGTTTACGTTTGATTTGTCGAAGCACTAACCCAGAGAGAAGGAAGACGGATGTATAGACTCCCCGCGGAAGCCTATGACAGGGCTTTAACCGCCCTGCTGGAGCTTCCCATCAACACTTTGTTTGCCCAGGCGGTGCTGAGAGGCCATATGGACGGTGAAGTGTACGCCAATCAGCTTGTTCACCCAACCGCGTTTTACGTTCTCCACTCTTCCGGCATGGCGCTGCTTTACGGAGAGACGGGCGATCCCGATTTTGAACGGCAGTTGTATGTGTATATTACCAATGCGGAAGGGGCAAGGCGGAAGCCCGAATGGCTGCAGGCTTACCCGGAGGTTTGGAATAAACGGCTTGCGGCGATGAGGCGGCAGGCGGCCCTAACCGGAGCCGGCGGGGAATGGAATCCGGAGTCTGGCGGAGAATCCGGTACATGGCTCAGCGGTGAACGGAATGCAGGGGCTGACGGTGAACCGGGCGCGGAGACTGGCGGAAAACGGAGCGCCGGAGCGAACGCTGAACCGGACGCAGGGCCGGATCGGCCGGCACCAACAGCCGAACAGGTCCGGGTGAATTTCAGGTTTGACAGAGACCGTTATGAGCAAGGACGGGGAGCGCAGCACCGGCTTGCAGCGCCGCAAGCCGTCCCCTTCGGCAGAGGCCTGTTCGGCCGGATGCCGGGCAGCGTAGTACCGGAAGTATTCTGGCGCAGCGAAACAGAGTTTTTGGAACACGGCGCCGGCTTCTGCCTGTTCGAGGAAGGGGTACTTGCCGCAGCTGCATTTTCCGCATTCGCCGAGGACGGCAGGCTGGAAATCGGCATCGAGACCCTTCCCTCCTGCCGGGGTCGGGGATACGCGTACGCCGTATGCGCCGCGCTGATCGACTACTGCCTGGAGCGGGGGCTGGAGCCGGTATGGTCCTGCCGCGAGGGCAATGCCGGTTCGTATGCGCTTGCCCGCAAGCTTGGTTTTGTCCCTACGATCACGCTTCCTTATTACCGTCTTGAATAGCCACAAACCGTCATAAACCAGCCTTACAAAAAAAGACGCCGCTTCCCATCCGGGAGGCGGCGTTAGCAGTAGTTGGAAGAAAACCTTAAATAACAGATCAAGCAAAATTACATGGAGACGGCGTTTGGACGTTCGGCCAGCGGTTGTCCCAGATCCTTACCGGGCAGGTAATGAATGCTGCGGATATAGCGGATAGTGCGGCTTTTCGCGCGCATGATGACGGAATGCGTCTCCGCCCGCTCACTGTCGATAAAACGGACGCCGCTGAGGAAATCCCCGGAGGTTACCCCGGTGGCGGCAAAAATCACGTCACCGCTGCCAACCATATCCTCCATGGTCAGCACTTTGCGGGGATCGCTGAGCCCCATGCCGAGGCAGCGCTGCATTTCAAACGGCCCCTGGGGCATCAGCCGGCCCTGAATTTCGCCGCCAAGGCAGCGCAGCGCGGCCGCGGCAAGCACGCCTTCCGGCGCGCCGCCCGAGCCCATGTACAGGTCGGTGTCGCTGTCCGGCAGCGCTGCGGCGATTGCACCGGCAACATCGCCGTGGCTGAGCAGCTTGATGCGGACCCCGGCCTCACGCAGCACCTGGATCAGCCCTTCATGCCGCTTACGGTCGAGAATAGCGACCGTAAGATCGGACAGGGCTTTCCCGCTGTACCGCGCCGCCTTGCGGAGCGTGACCTCGGCGGGATCGTCCAGGCTGAGCTTGCCCGCCAGGGACGGTCCTGCCGCGAGCTTCTCCATGTAGATGTCCGGCGCATGGAGAAGGCTCCCTTCTTCCGCGACCGCGATAACGGATTGCGCGTTGTGCAGCCCGCAGGCGACCGTCTCGGTTCCTTCCAGCGGATCGACGGCAATGTCGACACGCGGTCCCTTGCGGTTGCCTACTTTTTCACCAATGTAGAGCATCGGGGCTTCGTCCATCTCCCCTTCGCCAATCACCACCGTGCCGTCAATCGAGACGGAATCGAACATGGAACGGATGGCGCAGGTAGCCGCATGATCCGCGGCATGCTTGTCTCCCCGTCCGATCCACCGTGCCGATGCGAGTGCGCCAAGTTCCGTCACCCGAATAATTTCCAGAGCCAATTCGCGTTCCATTTTGATTCCCTCCAGTCTGTGGTTTGAGCTTCCTTCGCCGGTCTCTCCGGCACAACTCCTAACTCCTAACTCCTTGTTGATCTTAGACATACCCCATAATGATACCCGCCGTCTCCTCGATCGCCTTGTCGGTGATGTCAATCACCGGGCAGCCAAGTTTGGCGAACAACGCTGCCGCATACTCCGTCTCCTCAGCGATGCGCCCGGGGCTGGCATAATGCGAATCCGTCGGCAGTCCAAGCGCCTTCAGACGCTCCGACCGGACCTTATGCATGGAATCCGGATCCATGGACAAGCCAATCAAACGCTGATGCGGCAGGGCAAGCAGCTGATCGGGCGGCGCGATTTCCGGCACAACCGGTACATTCACCACTTTCATCCCCCGGTGCGCCAAAAAAATGCTGAGCGGCGTCTTCGACGTCCGGGACATTCCCATCAGCACGATGTCGGCCTGAGCCATAGCGGCAGGATCTTTGCCGTCGTCGGCGGCCACCGTAAATTCGATCGCCTCAATCCGGCGGTAATACTTGTCGTCCATTTGATGCAGCAGCCCGGGACGCTGCTGAGGCGCATCGTCAAAGGTGTCGATGAACGCCTGCATCATGGGACCCATAATGTCCACAATCCTCAGGTCAAGCCGCACCGCCTCTTCACGGATCGCTTCCCGCAGCTCGGGCTGAACCAGCGTATAAGCGACAAAACCTTGGTCCGCCGCCGCTTCCTCCATCAGCTTCCGCAGCTCGTCTTCATGTCTTACGTTACCGTAACGTTTGATCCGCACCCGCTGGTTCTCAAATTGGTGGATGACCGCCTGGACGACGGCTTCCGCCGTATCGCCAAGCGAGTCGGAGCAGATCGTGATGCAGTGTGCAGGTTTCTCCATGCTATCCGATTCCTCCCGCTAATGTCTGGCTTCGATATCGAGGAGAAGTTTGATGATGGAAGTCTTCGTCAGGCGTCCAACAACATCCACATTTGCACCGGCTTCCCGCCCTTCGCAAGGGACGACCACCGGCAAACTGTCCACCTCGTGAAAAATCATTTTGTGTGCGGCCTCAAGCACCGTATCTTCCGGCGCGGCGGTAACCACCTTGGGCTGGCGCGTCATGACCAGGCTGACCGGCATCGAAGCCGCTCCCGGGTTGCCCAGCGTCACCTTCAGAAAATCCTTCCGTGAGGCTACGCCTGCCAACCGGCCTTCCCCGTCGCAAATGATCAAGGTGCCGACGTCCTGGAGAAACAGGGTCACCACCGCATCCTGAATGCTCATCGTCTCCCGGACGACGATCGGCACGCTCTGAATCTCCTTGACCTTGGTTTCATGCAGACGATTGAAAGCGCCCCGTTCCTCCGTAGTTCTCCGGCCCGGGAAGTAGCCGACCTTCGGCTTGGCGTCGATGTGCTCCAGCATCACCAGCAGCGACAAATCCGAGCGGATCGTAGGTTTGCTCACATGCAGCGCTTCGGCAATCAGATCGCCTGTGATGGGCGCGTTTTTTTTCACAATTTCAATAATTTGCAGCTGTCGCGATGTCAGTTCGATCGCTATTCCCTCCGCTTCTTACAGTAGACCCGTGTGGAAAAGTGCGTCTCCCCCTCCAATCCTGCGTCTTAATTGGAAAACCTTCCCCTGTAATGGTTATATAATACGCAATATAAAACCATAATGCAATAATTAATACGTCATATATGATGATTTGAAACATTTAATTAACTAATAGACGTCATAATTAATTTTTATTTAGGGTTGTCTCTGAAGTTTCTGCCCGGTAATTAAGGCCGTCCTTCTCGTGATGTCGCGCTGCCTTCAGTGCTGGATAAAAAGCTCATCTCTGGGCGCAGCAAACCGGTTGGCAGCCGGGAGCCGCTGACCGATTGGTCTTGCCGGAAGACAGGTAAAGGGGGGGGCAGACCATCCAAACAAACAGAAGGCTGCTCATTCATTGAGCAGCCTCTCATTCATTGAGCAGCCTTTTCTTCGTCTCGCCGTATGCGCCCTCCGGTATCCGGCGGCTCATTCACTTCAGAACATTGACCCAAGATGCCCAGCACTGCACAGGGAAATCATAATGTCCCTGCCGGTGCGGTTTTAAAACACACATTCCGTGGCTTTGAGCGGACGTTCTAGTAACTTCCACCCCGTCTTGGCGGAGATAAAAGCGGCAAGCTCCCAGCCCATTCGGTAATGCGTCTGGTAGCCGGGATGATACCGGCCGCCCCAACCTTCCACCTCTGGATGAATCAGCCCCAGATCAACCGCATACACCTTCCCGTTTCCCCTCTGATTAAAATAGGAAACCACCTTGTTTACACTTGGAAGATAGTTGTTATTCATGGTTCCGACACAGCAAAAAACATAGGGGTCGTTATATTTATCCAAAATAACCCGGATGAAATCTATATAAGCCGCAATGTACTCTTCATCATCAATTGGCGTCGAATAATCGTTTTGACCCAAATTAATAACAATGCCTCCAGGGATATATCGTAAAAAATCCCATGGTTCCGTCCCTTTGCCGAGCGTTCCGCAAAAATGCTCCGGCAATCCATTCCTGTTCCCGACCGCATCCTGCAATACGCCAATTCCGCAAATGGCCATCGTGTGGTATTCCGCATTCAGCATTCTGGCGCTGATTCCGACATAGGACATATACCCGTCATCCAGGTGCGGGGCTTCAGCGAGCTCATGCGGATGCCCGATCCCCGCTCCATCCGTAATCGAGTCTCCAAAATATTCAAGCCGGACGGACTTGGATGCAGGCGGAGCAAGAAAGCTTCCGCCATCAGGCGCAGCAAAACCATGAAATGTAATCCGGCCGGTCAAAATACCCGTCCGCTTGTGGATTTCCAAAGTGTGTTCACCATCCGGCAGTCCCTGCTCAAGTACGTACTCATGAACCCCCTCCTTGAGATTTATCCAATTACGGGCGACGCCATCCAATACGATTTCAACATAATCCTCGCCGCTGGAATCTTCAGCGGTCATAGAAATGGCTGTGCCCCGAAAGGCAACAAAAACAGCGCTGTTTACCCATCCGCATGCCGGCTTTTCTGTGACAGTTAAATCAAATCTCCCCATCAGCCTGGCATACTGAGCAAAATTAAACTCCAATGCAACTCCTCCCTCCAGTATCTTTACCTTCTTAGGCCTAGACTCTTGAGCCCGCCCCATATCTAAGGACTCTTGTCGAACATCAGTTTAGTGAAAGCTATTTTGCCAAAAAAGCATCAATCTGGTTTTGCAGCTCAGTCTGGATTTTTTTGAGCACCGCTTCCCCTTCCGCTTTAAACTTGGCGAAATATTCATCCGGATCCAGTGCGCCGTTAAATAATCCGCTGTAATATTTGGCTTGGATGGTCGCAAACTGGGCTACTTCATTTTTCACGGGTGTCGGATCGAAGGTAAAGCCTGTCATAACATCCTTCGTGAAGTTATCGGCTTGCGTAATGAATTGGGTATACTGCCGGGTTTCTTCGTCGGTGCCCACCCACTCCCGCTCCAGCATAGGGTTAAGCATGAGCTGGAACGAGACGATGCCGCCATCGTTGTTCAGCGTGTCGTATTGGTGTTCACCGGCCGACTTCCAGTTCACCCCTTCAATCCCGTGTTCCAGAAGATCATAATTCTCCTGCCGGTTCGCCCAATCGAGGAACATCATCGCGCGGTCCTTATGTTTGCTTGTTTTCACAATGCAAATGAAATTATCCATTTTGAAATTCGAAAGATTTTTCCCCGGCGTCAGATCAAACAGGCGAACGGCTTCAAGCTCGCCGTCCGGCACAACCTGCTTCAGCTGGTCGTTGTAGGATTTAGGAATGCCGAAGGCCATTTGCGGCGTGGCCGCTACTTTGTTTTGGAGCTGCAATTCCCCTGGGCTGCTTTTATTCGTCAGCACATCCTGCGACATGACTTTATCGGTAAACAGCTTGCGGACGTCCTGAATGCCGGACCAGATTTTAGGCTCCTTGGTTTCAAAGAAGTTATATACCGTCCCGTCATTGCCCTTGTAATACAGCATCAAACTGGCACCTGCAAAATTCGTTGGACGGATATTGACGCTGGTATCGTCCCGGATCAGCCAGTTGACCCAGCTATAAGTGACGTCATCCGCGCCTGCGAGGAGCGGCGTAATACCGGGATTATGGTCGCGAACGGCGTAGAGATAAGCTTTCAAATCCTCATACGTTTTTACGGGCGGCAGGTTCATCTGCTCCCTCAAATCCTTCCGGATGAAGACCGACCGCTGCTGGGTATAAGCGCTGCCCAAAGGAACGCCATAGATGCTGCCATTAATCTTGTTGGCGTCCCACATTTGCTGCGGCCTCGTCTGTTTCACATGGGGACCGTACTTTTCCAGAAGTTCGCTTAATTCCTCGTAATAGCCTTGGGAAGCCATCGTGTCCAGGTGCAGCCATGGCGCATCAAACATTAAATCCACTGTCTCTCCCGAAGCCAGCATAACATTGGTTTTCTGGTTCAGGTCGGCAAAGTCGATGAAGGTAAATTTGACCTGCGTATTGATCTCTTCTTTTAATCTCTTGTTGACTTCTGCCAATACCGCATCGTAGTTCGCCCCTTTCGCCCCGGGAATTACAATCTGCAAAGTGACTGGCTCAAGGGAAGATGCGCCATTCCCTCCGGAATCATTAGGCTTCGCTTCCTCTCCGCCGGCGCCAGAGCACCCCGATAAAGCGATTGTCAGACCAAGCAGCGCTGTCCCCCAAAATTCACGTTTCAATTTAGCCATGTGATCTATACTCCCTTCCATTCATCATTTATGTAGAAGCGGCCGGTCCAGTCCTTTTCCATGGGTTTGGCACTTCATTGGCACTTCATTGGCACTTCATTGATACTTCATTTCCCTCACTCAACCCTTTACCGAGCCGAGAGTCAGGCCTTTGACAAAATATTTCTGCACCATAGGATACACAAGGATAATCGGACCAATCGTCAGACAGACCGTTGCCAGCTTCACCCCTTCCGCCGGCGGCAGCGTCAATACGTTCCCTTGATTAAGCGAAGTTAGCTGCATTTGCGACATAAGCTGCCGAAGCAGCAGCTGGAGCGGGTACAGATCGCTGTTATCAATAAACAGAAGCGACAGCCACCAATCGTTCCAGTATTGCAGCGCGTAGAATAAGCTGATTGTCGCTATAACCGGCGTAGAGATCGGCCGGATAATTTTGAAGAAAATCATCCATTCCCTGGCGCCGTCTATGCTTGCCGACTCGTTTAACTCATAAGGCAGCGAGCGGTAAAACGAGACCAAAATAAACGCAAAAAACGGATTCATGACATAGGGGAGCACCAGCGCCCACAGCGTATCTTTTAGATGCAGCCACTGGACAACCAGAAGATAAAAGCCGACGAGTCCCGAACCAAAAACCATCGGCACATAGGTCATAAACGAAAGGAAGCCGCCGTACCGGTTTTTTGGATGGGCCAGCACGTAAGCAAACAACGCAGTAACGACAAGGCCGATAACCGTCCCGATTGCGGTTACCGCCAGGGTGACACCATAACTGGTAAACATTTGTTTGCCTTGAAGGAGAAAGCGGTACGACTCCAAAGTAAACTCATCAGGCCAAATCGTGTATCCGTTTACGGCTAAACTCCGGGTGCTGGCAAACGAGTTGATCACCATCAGCCAAAAAGGAAACAAACAAATCAGCGCAAAAACAATTAAAAACAACCCGAACAGCAGTATCGCTATTTTATCGTAAGTCCCGTTTGTCCGCCGGACATGTGCGGGCGGGATCATCGCAACCGGACGATTCATATACAGTCACCTCCCCAAATGATGCGTAAAAATTAAAATAATCTGGAGTCCTTATCGACTTTCCGGACAAGCGCGTTAAACGAAACTACAGCGATTAAACCCATAACCGACTGGTAAAACACGACAGCCGATGACATGCTAAAATTGCCAAGCTGCCGTAAAGCCCGATAGGAATAGGTATCGATGACATCCGTCGTCGGGAACAAAATTCCGTTGTCCCCGATTATGCCGTAAATCATCCCGAAATCCCCGTAGAAAATCCGTCCGACGCCCAATAGGACCAGGATAATGATTTGCGGCTTCAGCAAAGGCAGCGTAATGTATTTCATCTGCTGCAGCCGCGTGGCTCCGTCCAAGCGAGCGCTTTCATAATAGTCTGCGGAGAAACCGGCAATAGCGGCGAGCAGAATAATCGAGTAATAACCGGCGCTTTTCCAAATTCGGGTTAAGGTTAAGATAATCGGCCATACCCATGGGGTCTGGTACCAATCCACAGCCAGGAGTCCGCTCATGCTAAGTACTCGGTTCAGCAGGCCATCCGTATTATTAAAAAGAATAAATGCCATATACCCTACAACAACCCAGGAAATAAAATAAGGAAGGAACACGACGGACTGGATTGTACGTTTAAACCACTTCAGACGAATCTCATTTAAGAAAAGAGCAATAAGAAGCGCAAAACCCATCTCAAAAATAATAAACAGCCCATTCAAATAAATCGTATTGACCGTTACCTGAATCCAGTCGCGATTGGAGAAAAAGAAGCGAAAATTGTCCAGCCCCACCCAATCACTGCCCCATATGCCCTTGCTGATTTGAAACTCCTTAAATGAAAGCAGATGTCCCGACAAGGGGATGTAAGAAAAAACCACAAGAAATACGATTCCCGGTATCGCCATCGAATACAAACCCCGGTTTTTTACAAGATCCTTTAACACACTCAATTTAGGTATCCCTCCATTTCTGTCTGGTTTGTCTGATGCGGCCGTATCCTGACAATATTTATTTTGAACAGAAGGCTGCCGGCGGAATAGTCCTCATTATGTCACGAGGAGTACTAAACTTCAGGATCAGGTTATCCTCGGGCTGCGCGAAATCATCCTAAATTGTATTTTGTTAAAATAAGGACTTCTCACGGGAGTCAGGATATGATTGAGTAAGGAGTATCAAAATGAGCATGGGGTGCCGGAATGATATGAAGATCAAACCTGTTTTGCAAAAAACCTATTTTCGCACCTTTCTCCTGTTGACCACCGTTCTGATTTGTTCCATGATCCCTTTCGTTTATTTCCTGTCCGCGGAATTCGCGAAATACACCATGCTGGAGGTGCGCAGCAACTCGCAGAACGAAGTTAACAACCTGGCTTCAAAGGCGGAGATGATTTTCGGCAATTTAAGAGCCTACGGGCTCAGCATGTACGCTGATCAGAATATCCAGAACTGGTTCTTCAGTACAAGCGAAGATCCGCTCATCAACCATGCCGCTCTTGTCGCCCAATCCAACTTCATGTCTACCGAACCGCTCATCCAGCAGTCGTATCTGATTAATTTGAAACGGAGTCTTGTTGTCGATTCCAAAACCGGAATTGTCCGGTTTGAGTCCTTTGCCGACCAAAACATGCTGGACCGGGTCCAATCCTTCCACCGCCAATATTTGCGTTTCTTTAATCATTCCCGGGATGGTTTGGACTCCCTGGCCCTTATTTTGCCGGCAACCCCCGAGAAGCCGTCCGACTTTCATCTTGTGCTGTTGATTGATAAACCGCTGCTGTCAAAGCTGCTGTTTGGCCAAACGATCCCCTCGGAACAGGATCTGCGAATACTCGACGAGCAGGGCACCCCCCTGTTGGGCACGTCAAATCCATCGTTGGACGAGCAGCTCTACCCAGCAGGACGTGAACACCCGGGCAGCGGTTTCCAGGTCCGGCTCCCCCATCAGCGATGGTTCGTCCATACCGCCAAGCTGAATGTCGAGAATTGGACATTGTACTATTCCACCGAATATCATATTTTAACTGCCCGCATTTCCTTATACCAGCAAAAATTGATAGCGTATACACTGCTGCTGTTGGGCATCGTTTCGACGTTGTTTTTCTGGAGTTCGCGCCGTTCCTTGCGTTCTATCACCTTTTTATCGGAAAAGCTGAAGAACAAGCTGGCCCTGGCCAACGCGGCACCTGATGCCAAACCGGACATCCAGTGGATTAATGACAGCATTGACATGCTGCTGAACAATGTGGAGCAGCTGCATGCCTCCATGAGAGACCAGTCCGAGCTTGTCCGGACGGAATTTCTGGCCCAGTGGATGCTGCACGGAACGCCGGGCACCCAAAGCTACAAATATATTCAGACACAGACTAAGCTTACTTCCTGTAACGTGTTGTTTTTGGCGGTTCTGCGGATCGAAGCCTATACGGACTTTTGCGAACGATATGACTTTCCATCCCGAAAATTGATCAAATACGCCATCCGCAACATCTGCGAAGAAGTCATTGGCACCGGCTCCTATGCGGCCGAAGGGCTAGATATGGGCGGGGATCATCTGATTTTGGTCATCGGCGGACATGAACCGGACGAACCTCAATTGCAGCGTCTTCTGGAAGAAGCACACGAGCAGGTGTCGCGTATTCTGGGTATAGCTGCAACCGTCGCGGTTAGCAACGCCTACGACTTCGGCGCCAACTTCCGGAACGTATATCATCATATCAGCGAGTTGACGCTGCTGCGGTTTCTTAACGGGGAACAGCAAATTTTCCTGGAAAACGATTATGAAGAGTTTATGGCAGGTTATCCTTCCGCCTCCGAGGCGCTGGAGACCACCGAAATAATCAAGGCAATCCGCCGTAGCCGCCCGGAGACCGCGCTCCTTTTGCTGCGCCAGCAGATGAAGCACATTCAGGAGCTTCCTTATCGGGACTGTAAGCTGAACTTGACCTATTTCACTTACGATTTGCTCAAAAACTTCAACAAATCCAGCGTCCTGCACGAGATTAGCAGTATCCATCAACTGCTGGAACGCTACTCCACGCTGTCTGATTTCCAGACATGGCTGGAAGGAATCGTCACGACGCTTGCAGCTGAAGCTGAAGCACCCAAATCCTCCAGCCGCAAGGAAGAAATCGTCCTGGAGATCAAAGAATATGTGGACAGCCACCTGCAGGATGCGCAATTGTCGATTGAGCAGGTGGCCGACAACTTTTCCTTTTCCGTGAGTTATATCCGGCAGTTATTCAAGGAGATCATGAACATGTCGTTATCCGAATATATCCTCCAGGAACGAATCGAACGGGTAAAAGAAAAACTGGTATCCAGCCAGCTTTCGGTACTGGAGATCGCGGATCAATGCGGCTTTTTATCTAAAGGGCATTTTTTCTCCGTATTTAAGAAATCTACGAACCTTACACCAAAGCAGTATCGTGAACTCAACGGGAACTCTTCGGGATAAATGCCGTACTTTGAACCGGTTCAAGCCCCAGTTTCGGATTCGCGAGATCGAGCTTATACATCACTTGATTGTAGTTGTAGCGCGGTGTCGGAACATGATTGGTGAACGTATTTGTATACGTACCCTCGAAATAGATAATCCGGCCGCCGTCTATGCTGAAATTTTTGTGCTGGGCTACATTGTAAAAGGTGTAATTGTTATGCGTTACGATCTTTTTGGCATTTGTCCAAGGGCCTTGCGGCGCTAAAGCCTCCGCATACCAGATTTCACCGAGCCCCGAGGTTTTGCCCCCCAGCTGCTGTCCGATCATCACGTAACGCTGCCGGTATTCGTTCCATTCGACAGCACTTGAGGCGATTTCCACATTTTCACCCGTGTCGGCATCTTTTAATTGATAATAACGCAGATCATCCGCTTGGATCAGGCCTAAATCGACCAGTTCCTTTTCTTGATTTTGTTTCAATGGCGGGGTGTTCTTTTTCCAGCCCCATACCAGCTTGCCGTCCGCATCGCGTTCGAGTGATGTTTGAGCCCCGTTATATGAGGTCCCCGGCGTCAAACACGTAAATGATTCGTATTGGGTATAATCAATGATGGCATTATAGCTGGCGGCGACCCGCAAATTTGGCATCCGGTGTTCGGTAAACAGCCAGTAGCCTGATCCATTCTCCTCATAATATGCCGCCTGGCCGCCCGGATGGCGCCAGTCGTCTTTGGACGGAAACTGAACGACCTGTTCAAATTCCTTTGTATTGTTGTTAAAGGCAAGGATGCCGAAGGCGCTGAGTTCGGGATTATGCGTGCTGTAGCCGGCAAGCAGACGCTCCCGTCCCGTGTTGTCCTTGGCGGTCATTAAACCGAACACCCAGGCAATTCCGGCGCCGTCAGGCAGCTGCGGTACCAGGCTTTTAACAAAACCGTCCTCTTGTGTAAAATAATCCAGATTCACGCCAACCTCCGGGTCCAATCCGCCATTTTGCGGCAGCCGGGAAGTCGCTCCGGTCACACGGAAGTTCCCCAACGGATAAGCCGGCCGGTCGGTATCGCCCCAGAACCAATACAGCTTGTTGTTGTACACAATCGTCTGCACGGAATCCTGTCCCATAACCAGGCCGTTGATTAGCGGCTCCTGAATCGGCGTCTCCAAACCAAGCAGCACGCTGTCCCGGTAAATGCCTTGGCCTGTAGTCCGGTACAGCCGCTCGGCCATGTTGACCCGGTTCATTTCAATTGTGGTCCTGCCCCCGTGTGTAATCTGTACGGCCTGGCCGCGGTTGCCGAACATATCGGCAGGGAAGTCGTAACCGTGGCTCGACAAATGGAAGAAGACCGTCTGGTCCATCAAGCCGGGTTCGTCAAAAGCCGCAACACCGGCGCTGTCCGTGTAATACAGCACATTATTTGTCGTCTTCAGTTCAACGAGCGGGATGCCCCGGCCCGTCTCCGCGTCCACAACCTTGATCATAAACGGCTTGCGGACGGGTTTCTTTTCGCTGCTCTCGGCCTGCCCGGCGCTGCTTTCGTCCGGCTGCGACGCCAGCGCGGCGCCCGGCGTTATCATGACCGTCAGCAGGATGCAAATCCATGTACCCGCACTGAACCACTGTTTCCTTTTCATTTCATTTACCTCCCGGCCATTGTTGATTAGATAAAATGAAAACGCTGTACTGCCGAACCCCTTCCGGCAAACCGCAGCGGATCTCCCGCATATCACCTCCCCTCATATGGGCAGCGCTATGCTGTGCAATGGATAATGCAGCTAACGTCAGATGTCCGCCCGCATGTCCGTCCCATGGAGGCGGCGGACTGCCTGGAGCCGGATTGTCTTCACTTCAAACGGACGGAACTGCAGCAGTACCTTATCCTCTTCGCAAAGCAATTCCGTATTTTTCTCCTCCAGCATATTGGCATCATATGCCGCTTTTACAGACAGCCCAAAGCAAAGCTCGCATGTTATCGAAGCTCCCTTGCTCTCGTATAGACGTACGATCCAATCGCCCGATCCGTCTTCGGCAAGCTTGACCGTCTCCGCGATCACATTGGGCTGGCTGACCGAAAGCAGCGATTGCACCCCTAGTCTCCCTCCAGACACAAGGCTGACAGGATAATTCAGCTCATAGGCTTCCCGGATGACCGGACTTTCAAAAAATGCGCCGTTCCAGAACGTGAATCCATAAGTAAAATGGTGTTCCCCTTGATCGGAGGTCTCATCCGGCCACGTAGGCGCGCGAAGCAGCGTTAAACTCAGCGTGTTATCGTTGACCGATATCCCGTATTTACAGTCGTTCAGCAGCGCGAAACCGCGATTCGCTTCGGCAAGCGCCGTCCACTTATGCTGAACTACTTCGTAGCGGTCCGCATCATGCGGTCGGGAAGCATGATTTGGTCTTTTGACGTAACCAAACTGAATTTCCTGCATGGACTCGTTGGTATGAACGCGAACCGGGAAATCGACTTTCAGCAGCTTGTTTTTTTCGCGCCACTGAATCGTCGTGTGGAATTCAACCCGGCGGCTGCCGGCGCGTAACCGGATATCCTGCACCATAGCCGATTGATTCAACTCGCGTTCAACCCGAATATTCGCAAACAGCGGGCCGTTTGCGGTAACCGATACCTTGGCGTTTAAATGCAGCTCAACGGGAGCCAGGCGGTAACGCCGGTCGATCTCCCAAGCATCAAAATCCGAATTTTGATCCCGGTACATCCGCATCACATTGCAGCGCCCAGCCGCCCATTCCGTGCCGGTCTCCTTGTCAAAAATACGCGTAATCTCACCCTGTTCATTTATTTCAAGTGCTATCCATTCGTTCTCCATATGGAATTCCGTTGCATGAACTGCACAGACTGCGGGAAGCTCCGCCTCTTCATATTCTGCCATGTACGTCGACCAGCCTAAGGAAGGCGCCTCGATTTCGGCGTAGCGAATCCCTTCGTGCAGTTGTACAGGAGCAAGCGATCCATTTGCGTTTACAATTCCAGGAACACCGGCAGGGAGTGCAACCAATTCTTTTCTTGGCCAGGACAACGAATTAAAGACGGTAACGCGGGAAGCGTCGTCGTCAGTGAGCGCCTCCCTTATATCTGCAGCCAACTCGTACACGTTTTTGCTCAGTTCCTTCAGCGCAAGCTGTGCCTCCTCATGAACGCGGTGGATCGAGGAACCCGGCAAAATATCGTGGAATTGGTGCAGCAGCAAAATTTTCCACAGGCTGTCCAGCTCCGCGTAAGGGTAAGAACGGTTATGCAACAGCTCCGCCGCAGCACCCCAAAGCTCCGCTTCGCGGAAGCCGATTTCCGCTTTCCTGTTCAGCTTTTTGATGAGCGCCTGGGTCGTATACGTTCCGCGGTGAGCGGGATAATAAAGCTCCCCTACATATTTGACATCGGGAATGCCCTTTTCCATCTGATCCTCAAAAAACGCAATCGGCGAGCCATGTTTTGTCTTGGGGACGCCCTCCAAATTGCCGAGCCTGCGCATAAATTCAAGGTCATCGCGGTTAGCGCCGCCGCCTCCGTCGCCATGCCCGAACTGCGTCAGCCGCGTGGATATCCCTTCAAGCTGGACGCGGTCGTTCCACTGATGGATTAAGAACGACGGATTGATCCGGATGGGGTAGTAGTCGCCGTAGTTAAGCAGATGCGACAAGACCTGCGAACCGTCAATCCCCTCCCACAGGAATGTGTTATGCGGGAACGGGTCCGCTACATTGTCATAAGTACCAAACAGCTTAACGGAACCAAAATATTTAATTCCGCAGCCCTTCATAATTTGCGGCAGGTTCCCGGAATAGCCAAATACGTCAGGCAGCCACAGCATTTCGTTGTCCACGCCGAATTCTTCCCTAAAAAACCGTTTTCCGTGTATCACCTGCCGGATCAGGCTTTCTCCGCCGGGAAGGTTGGTGTCGGGTTCTACCCACATCGAACCTTCGGGGATGATTTGACCTTGCTTCACTGCCTGTTTGATGCGCAGGTACAGCTCGGGATAAAGCGTCTTGACCAGCTGGAACAAATACGGCTGGCTTTGGGTGTAACAATATTCGGGATATTCGTCCATAAGCGCTAATTGATTGGACAAGGTCCGTGCAATTTTCCGTTTCGTCTCCGCGATCGGCCACAGCCAAGCAACATCCAGATGGGATTGTCCCATAAGGTACAGCGTGGGCGCCGTTGAACCGTTTATGCAGGCCAATAGCGGCTCCATTAACTGGCGGCAATACTTGACGTTTTGCTCCAATAATTCCTGACGGAGGGTCAAGTCGATATGTGCAAACACTTGGGTTAAACAACGGTCAATCTCCGCAACGCGAAGGGATTTGGCATCCAGATGATTCCGAAGATCGTACAGGCATTCCAAATCAATAAAAAACTGATAGACTTCCTCCTCAAAAATGCAGAGCTGCGACTCTCCAAACACCGGCTGGACATTCGTATGGCCTGCGTAGGCTTCCGCGACAATATCAAACCGCTCACCGGCTGCCGCCGACCGGGTTAACGTTACGTAGTGATGGTTAAGATCCTTTGCTCCGCTCACCCTGCCGTTAATGTAGACGGTTGCTTCAGAGCCAAAATCAAGCAAAGCTGCAAGCCGTTTGCCTTCAGCCTCCTTTGGCACAACAACTGTCGAGCGAAACCAGCCGTATCCCCAATTTTCTCCCCACCGCTGCCCCGGGGCGATTGCCTGGAACGGCTGTCCCTCCAGTTCATGAATGAACAGCTGTTCATTTGTTGTGAAACCGGTAAAGCCGATGGAAGCGATTTTTGTTAACATCAATTGATCTCTTTTATTCAGCAGTTTTTCGGTATGGAATAATATCTCTTTTTTTTCACTCATGGCTTCTCACATCCTAAGGTTTGGTTATCTTTGTTCCGCTCTTTTCGCTGCATCATTATAGATTTTCAGCGCTTCCTCAATGTCTTCCATTGTTTTGACTTTATTTATGAAGGCCTGCCAATCCTCAAAGCTGTTTTTGCCCGCAACGAATTTGGCCTGCTCTTCCGTAACAAATGTCTTGATCGGGTTCATAATTTCCGAGACCCGCTGGCTTTCATCGCCTGTTAGCTGAATGGACGGCTCATTCAACCAGGAAGGGACGTAATCGTTGTCCGGCATCGGCAGACTTGTCAGGAACTCCGATTTCTCAATCGGCACCTCTTCATATTTGCCATTAAATACGGTATAGTCGGTTGCGGCAAAATCCACGAACGCTCTTGCGTCACTTACCATCTGCAGGCCGGGGTTGTGGTTCCGGCTGGCGCGCATGCCGTATTTATCGCCTTCCAGCCATGGATCTTTGGCCTTTTTAAGCGAGTCGACAAAGGTCGGAACACCGTCATCCCCAACGGTATAGGTCGTACCTTCGATCCCCCAGGTGATGAGTCTGATCATTTCCTCCGAATACTGGTAATCGATGAATTTGATCAATTCTTCGGGCTGCTTCACTTTTGAGCTTAGCGCGTACGCCCCCCAGCCAAGATCAGGGGTATTGCCGTTTACGACTTCCTGCCAAGCTGTCCCGTATTTCGGGTTGTCGGGATACAGCGAAACCGCAAAAATCTTCCCATCGCCGGCCGTTCTTGTGTATTCGGCAGGAGTTGTAAACCACTGCGTCAGCCACATGAGGTTGTCGCCGTTCAGCGCTTTTCTTTTTAACGTATCGTCCGTATCAATTGTATATTCGGGATCCAGCAGCTTTTCCGAATACAGCTTATTTGCAAATTGCAGCGCATCTTTATACCCTTCTTCCAGAACGCCGTATACGTATTCCTCGCCGTTCCAGAATATTTCGTCCCGCAGATGGTTCGCGGAAAACAAGGATCTCAAGCTGTTCCACTTGGTGGCGACGGGATATTTGTCGGGATAAAGCTGTTTCAGCTTTTTGGCAGCCTCATAAAACTCGTCCAGTGTTTCCGGAATTTTGATGTTATTGGTTTTGAACACGTCATACCGGTAAGCGGACGTATTTTGTATAAGCATGCCGCGGTCCTCGGGGAACCGGGGGGTGGAGGTTTCTTTAAAGGTGTACATCTCGCCGTCGGAGTTCGTTACCCGCTTGATCCCGTTTTTCACCTTGCTAATGTAGTTCATGTAGCTAGGCATCAAATCTTTATATTGGGCTAATTCGAGCAGCTGGCCCTGCGCGGCCATTTCGCTTGTATCATAAAATAACGGTGTCACAAAAAAGTCCGTCAGATCATCGCTTGCGATCATCAGTTTGACCTTCTCGTCATATTCGGATGATGGAATATAGTTATATTCAATCTCCACCTTCTTGCCCATATAAGCTTCCATGCGTTTGTGCCATTCTTTGCCCACCAGGCTGTTCGGATTATCCACGCCATTTGCGGGCAACGTTACCGAAAAGCGCATCACTTCCTGATTCTCCCCATCGGTCACCGGTTTTTCTGATTGCTTGGAACAGCCGGAAAAAACCATCAGCACAGCCAGCCCAACGACCAGCAGTTTCAGCAGTTTGTTCATTCAAATCCCCCTCATCTGCACGATTAACGCACCCTAACCTTTGATGGAGCCGACGAATATCCCTTTGGTGAAATGCTTCTGGAAGACCGGGTAGATACACATAATCGGAAACATGGTAATAATAATGACGCTCATTCGTACCGCCTTCGGATCCAGCGTTTCCCCCGGGGCATTAACAGCGACCGCGCCGCCCCCCACCCTTCCTTGAATGGCAGTTGTATCCAGGGTAAACAAGTAGTTTCGCAATACCATCTGTAATGGATATTTCTCCTGATCCCGAAGATAAATCAAAGCTTCAAACCAGCTGTTCCAGCTGCCAACCAGACCAAATAAAGCAAAGGTGGCAAAAAGCGCCTTCGACAGCGGCAGAATGATTCTGAACAGAACAACCAGATCATTTGCCCCGTCGATATAAGCGGAGTCCTTCAGCTCAGCGGGTATATTGAGAAAAAAGGTACGGAACAAAAACACATTATAAGCGCTGATTGCGCCGGGAAGAATCATCACCCAAACCGTATCCAACAGATTTAGACCGCGCATCAGCAGATAGGTTGGGATCAAGCCGCCGCCAAAAAACATGGTGATCATGAGAAAGAGGGTAATAAATTTTTTGCCGGCAAATCCCGGGATCGTGAGCGGATAAGCCATCAGTGCCGTAAACAGCAGCATAATGCCCGTAGAGCCGGCGGCATAGATAATGGAGTTCAAATATCCTTTAAAAATGTACGGATCGCGAAATACAGTTGTATACGCTTCCAAATTAAATCCTTTGGGCCATACCGTTACGCTCCCGGCGGAGATATAACGTGCGCCGCTTAACGATGTTGCGATAATATGCAAAATCGGATACAGCACAACAATCAGGATGAACAGCATGATCACCACATTGATCACATCAAACACTCTGGAACCGAGGTTAGCCTTTTTCAACCCCTCACCACCTAAAACAAACTTGTATCTGATACTTTCCGGCTGATCCAATTGGTCAGATAAAGAATAATAAAGGAAATAACCGACATAAATAATCCAATCGCCGTCGTGTATTCGTATTGGGCGCCCAGTATACCTTGCCGATAAACATAAGACCCGATGACATCCGCTACTTCATAAGTCTCAGGCGAATAAAGCAAGATGATCTTCTGGAAGTCGTTCCCGAGAATTCCTCCTACGGCAAAAATCAGCAAAATGATTGTTGTCGGTTTAAGCGACGGCCAAGTGATATGCACCACCTTTTTCCACCGGCCTGCGCCGTCCACCTCGGCAACATCATACAGGGTAGGGTCTATTCCGCTTAATGCGGCAAGGTAGATAATTGTACCGAATCCAACTCCCTGCCAGATGCCCGAAGAAATGAAAATGGTCCGGAAAAAGCCCGGTTCAAGCAGAAACATGACAGGATCGCTGCCGAAGAAAGCCGCGATGTGGTTAAACAAACCGTCTCTTGCCGTAAATTCCTTCAGCATTCCCGCAACAATAACAACCGAAATAAAATGCGGGAAATAGGATACCGTCTGAACAAACTTCTTAAAGCCTTTATTCCTCAGTTCGTTAAACAGCAGAGCCAATATAATCGGGGCCGGAAATGACCAGAATAAAGTATACAAACCCAGAAGCAGTGTATTTTTTAAAACCCTGAAAGCCATGGGATCGTTAAAAAAAGAAACAAAGTATTTAAGTCCCACCCACTCGCTGCCCCAAACCCCTTTGGACGCATTAAAATCTTTAAAAGCGATCAATATTCCGTACATGGGAAAATAGTGAAACACCAACAGCGTCAGGAAGCCGGGAAGCACCATAAGATAGAGATAGCGGTGCTTAACGATTCTGGCCACCAGCCTGTTATGGGTTGTTTTCAAATAAACACCTCCTGGCTGTTTACGTGCTGTGTCCGGAGAAGGTTAATCTCAAGCTCAACCGCTGTACGAGCCCGGGCATTAGGTTTTTCTCATATGTAAGCGCATTCAATTTCACCTCCAGTCGGCAGCTCATGTGAGGCGGGCACAGGTTTCGCTCTCCAGCGCAGCCCCCGCATATCGGAGCATCACCACAACTTATTATGCTAAGCAGAAAATAACACATACTATTTATTGCGTCAATACATAATAACTAAATAATAATTATTGTCTTTTTGTATACTATTTACGCCTCATTCCAAACTCGCGGTACCGGTTCGGCGTCAGATTGTGCTTCCGCTTGAACAAATCGTAAAAGTAGCTGACATTATCCAGCCCAACCTCCATGCTGATCTCCACGATTTCCATGTCGGTGTTTTGGAGCAAATTTTCAGCATAGGTCATTCTTAGTTCGTTAATATACTCGGTTGGAGACAGCCCGAGATATTTTCTGAACATTCTGCATACGTAGGCATGCGATTTTCCCGATAATTGAACCAAAGCTGCCGTGCCCCGTGTGAAATGTTCCTTTTTTCCGGCTTCCATGCATAAAGACTTCAACCATGCCGGCTGCCCGGCTGTTTCTGCCGGAGTCCCCCCGGCTCTGATGTACCGGGAGAACAGGTCGGTTAAGACGGCCCTCACCTCCGCTTTGATGACCAGCTTCTGCTGCTGCGGGATCTGATTGAGCTGGTCCAGCCGGTAACGCACATATTCCTTTTCTGTTTTGGAGAGCACAACCGACGGAGGCATAGCCGGCTCCAGCAGTTTTTGACTTGGGAAGCCGTCTCCCAGAAAAGCGAACAGGTCCTCCAGAACTCTACGGTGAAACGACAAATTGATGAACTGGCAATCGCTGTCGGTCGTCTGCTCATAGGAATGCACATCCCGGTCCCGTATAAATACAAGCGTATTTTCCTGCAACAGCTGGCGGCTTCCGTTTATGACATGCACCACACTTCCTTTCAGGATAAGAAACAGTTCAAAAAAGTCGTGCGTATGCGCGCCGGTTGTATCCTGCACCGAAGCGATCAGCCGGTAATGAGCCTGAATTTCAGTGTCGATCCCATCCGCCGCAAGCAGCTTTAGCATCGTAAATATTCCCCCTTGTTTGTATATTGATTTATCTATGATCTCTGACTTTCCGAGGTCAAACCACCATAAATGGAGTTGAAAATAGAGCAAGATTTGGGTTTAGTTGTCGATTAGGATAGAACTGTAATTGAAGCTGAAAGGAGATTGCCGCCAATGAACCTCATTGAACTGCGTCAGCAATTCGAAGCGAGTAAACGTATTTACGAAAGTGCCAAGCTTGTATTCCACGGAGTCGAAGGCTTCGATGTCTACAATCCTTCCCTTCCGTTTGAATGGAACGGGAAACGCTACATTTACGGACGTGTGGAAAAACGCCAGGAGTGGGCGAGGTCCTGGGTTCGGCTGTTCGAGCAAAGCGGTCCGGATGAGTGGACAGCCGTGCCGGACACGATGATTTATCAGCTGGAAGATCCTTATATTAGCATCATCGGCAAACAGCTAGTATTAGGAGGCACGCATGTTCGCTGCCAGCAGGGAAGGCTTGATACGTTCTACGGTTATTTCTACAAAGGCAGCGATCTGCATGATCTATTTTACTTCACCACCGGCCCGGATTATATGAAAGACATCCGGCTTGTCGAGCTCCAGAATGGCAGCATCGGGGTTTTCTCGCGCCCCCGCGGCGAGCAAGTGCGCAAGGAATTCGGGAGCGAATCCTTGGTGGGATTCACCGTCATCGACAGTCTTGACGCGTTGTCCGCGGAGGTTATCGAGAACGCTCCTTATATCCGCGGCCTGTTCCGCAAAGACGAGTGGGGCGGCTGCAACCAGGCTTATTTGCTTGAGAGCGGAAAAATCGGCGTTGTTGGCCATATCTGCTACGCTCAAGGGGAGACCTCGACCTATATGAACATGGCTTTTGTGTTAGACCCGCAGACCAATCAATTTTCGGATTTAAACATCATCGGCACCCGCCCTTGTTATCCGGACGGTCCCGCCAAAAAACCGCATCTGACCGACTGTGCCTTTACAGCCGGCATCGAAATGCGTCCCGACGGCAAGGTCAATTTGTACAGTGGCATCGGCGATACCGAAGCGGCGCGTATCGTTATCGACTATCCGTTTGCGAAAGAAGGGGCCATTATAACTTTGTAGCTGTTGTTTAAGTACGGGCTGCCGGATTACCGGGCAGCTCGTTTTGTTATGTCTGGCGGCGCTGTGACTTGGTGCAGGGATCAGAACCTTCCGTTTTGCAGGGTGTTTTTTACCGAGGTTAATATTATAAGTTAAACAAAACACATACTTTATTTGACCTCATAGTAATACAGTCCTTAACTGAATTCAATTTTTTACTGTCATTCCGCTCCTTTTTCTGCATAAAATCTGTCAATCCCTCCCCTGCTCGACTTTAGTTCTTTCCGGACTCCATTCCAAGTACGTATACTTTTTGAAGCAATCTGCGTTATAATTGAGGAAATGTTAATACGAGGTGAACCACTTGAGCAAGAAGGACCTGGCTCTGCCAAAATATCAAATGGTGAAAGACTACGTCTTATCCCAAATCGAGAATCAGGAATTTACGCAGGATGAACGGATTCCCAGCGAATCGGAATTTTCCAAACTGCTGGACGTCAGCTCCATTACTGTCCGTAAAGCGCTAGCGGAGCTGGTGAACGAAGGCGTGATCTATCGTGTCAGAGGCAAAGGCAGTTTTGTCGCCAGCCAAGCAGCTGTCCCGGACAAGACCTCCAATCTGGTAGCCTTCGTTATCTCCGGCGTCGAGCTGTACGATAGTTCGTATCTGCAGATTATGAGGGGCATCCAGTCCTTTTTGGGCAAGCAGGGCTGCAAGCTGATCATCGAATTTGTGGAAAATAACTTTGAACAGGAACGGGAGCTCGTGTTGGGACTGATTCAAACGGAACTTAGAGGAATCCTGATCTATTCCTCCGATCCTGAAGCAGCAAAAAGTTACCTTGGGGAAATTCGCAAAAAAGCAATTCCGTTCGTGATGCTCGACCGTTCCCCTTCCGGCTATCCGGTCAACGTCGTCACCTGCAACAACCATGACGGAGCTTACGAAGCCGTAGAATACTTAATAAAACAGGGTCATGAGCGAATCGGATTTGCGGCTTATGATTATCACCTGAGCCCGGAGGTTGACAGATATAACGGTTATTGCAACGCCATGTCGGATGCGGCCATACCGGTTCCCGAACCGCTCCTCTTTCTGGACAAGGAGTTGGATTACGCTGCACTTGCGCGCCTGATCCAAAACGGAGAGCTAACCGCATTGTTTTGCGCAAACGACAAACGGGCCCTTGAGGTCATTGAACAACTCACGGCACTCGGCATTCGTATCCCCGAACAAGTATCGCTGATGGGTTTTGACGATTTCGAAAGTTCCAAATTCGCCAAGGTCGCTTTGAGCACAGTCAAGCAGTATTTCGACACCCTCGGCTATGAAAGCGCCAAGCTGCTGATTGAAATTGCCGATGGTTTGTCATACGGCACCAAAAAAGTTATGCTGCCAACCAGCTTGGTGATACGTGACACGATCAGGCCAGTTCATAATTAAATCCATATAAAAAAGCGGCCTTGAGTCCGGAGCCTGCTAGTAGTGACCTTAACTTTCCTCCGCAGGATGGGGGATCCGTCTCTCGAGATCGGGCGGGTGTATGGTGATCCATCTCTCGAGATCGGGCGGGTGCACGGCGGGTCCTACCCCCTGCTGGCTGGCACACCAAAACAGGCCTGCCTGGATGTTCCCGGCAGACCTGCATGAAGTTGATTTTTTTCTGGGCCGAAACGGTTACCGTTACCCGCAACGGGATCGCTTATTCCCCCTGTGTCCCGCTTCCGCTACGCTTTATCCGCTTCCGGCGATTCCAGCAGGCCGCGGGCATGCTCGAGAAACGCCCGGGCTGCTTCCGGTCCGGCAAAAGCCGCCTGCGCCATCCGGTATCCGCCCCCGCCTTTGCCGCCGAATGCCGCCAGCTGCTCCTTAAAGAACGTCCCGCAGGACAGGTTCCATCCGGGCGGCGCGGCCAGCACTACTTTGTTTTCTGCAGACGCCCCCAGCAGAACGAGTACGCCGCTTTCTTCGGCCAGTTTTGAAGCCAACGGCTGAACGTCTTTAAACGGCCGGTCCGCGACTTCGTGGACAATGAGATTCCCGCTGCGTTTGCCCGCAAGCTCGCGTATTACGTACGTATCGTATTTGGCTTTCAGTTCCTCCAGCTCGGCCAGGGCCTGCTTGCGCTCCGCCTCCAGCTTGTCGATCCGGCTCCCGATCGTTTCAGGAGAGGAGTTGAACCGCACAGCGAGCGAAGCGAGCAGCTGCTGGCTGCGGCTGAACTCTTTTAAAGCACGGCCCCCGCAGATAAAATAAATCCGCACATTTCCTTTTGTTTTTTCGGCTTTCAGCAGCTTGATTAGCCCCAGTTCGCCCGTTGCGGCGGCATGGGTTCCCCCGCAGGCATTGTATTCCACATCCTTGATCTCTACAATCCGGATATGTTCTTGTACCTTCGGCGCCTTGACCAGCGGCAGCGACGCAAGCTCCTCCGGCGTCACAAAATACGCCGTAATCGGATGGTTCGCATAAATATGCCGGTTGACTTCCAGCTCCAGCTCCTGCAGTCTCTCCGCTCCCAGCTCCGCAAGCTCCACATCAATCGTCGCATAATCGGCTCCAAGGTGAAAACTGAGTGTTTTTGCGCCAAAACGCTCCAGGCATACCGCCGACAGCAGATGCTGCCCGCTGTGCTGCTGCATGTGGTCAAACCTGCGCTCCCAGTCAATCCGGCAGTGCACCTCTTCCGTTTCCGGCAGACGCTCGACCCTGTGCAGTACCTCTTCGCCGTCTTTGAGCACTTCAAGCACCGCTATGCCGCCAATCTCCCCCGTATCATAAGGCTGACCGCCGCCTTCCGGATAAAAAGCCGTTGCCGCCAGCCGCACGAAGCAGCCTTCCGGCTTCTCCACGGCTTCAATTACGCTCGTCTGCCACTCTGTCGTATAAGAAGAATCATAATACAGCTTGGTCGTCATCTCATTGTCCTCTTTCGTTCCAAAATGTCGGGTTTCAAGCCAGACTGGGCTGGGGGCTGAGAACTGCGTCCGTCCGAGCCAAACCGGCGTTCCCCCTTGGTCATGCCAGGCCGGGCTGAGAGCTTTCGTTAACTCCCACCCATCGTTTCACTCTACCAGGTTCATGCCGAGCCGGGCTTAGGACCTCCGCCCACGCCAATCCGGCGTTCCATAATGACATATTCCTTGCCGCCTTTGGTAAAAGCTTCGCCGGTAGGTTCGAGGCCGAATTTCCGGTAAAAACCGGCTTTTTCACTGCGGGCGTTGCAGAATACCCGCCGGGCTCCGGCTTCCGCGGCTCGATTCAGCACATAGGACAGCAGCCGGCTGCCATAACCTTGGCCCTGGCAGGATACAAGCGTCGCGAACTTCCGGAACTGTGCGCCGGTCTCCTCCCTAAACAAGGAAACAACGGACACCAGCGTTTCGCCGCCTCCATCAGGGTTGTCCACAAAAACTCCGTAATGCTCCCCTTCGCCGTCGTTATCCAGCCGCACGTATTCGGGCGCCCGGTCCGGCCACATCACTTCATGCCGGATCGCCCATGCCTGCTCCTGGGTCACCGGTCCGATTCTCATCGTCCCCCCCGCCGGGCGTCCGTGTGAATCCCGCTTAAGCTGCCGCCTTCGGCGAACAGCCGTCCGATCCGCCGTTCCACTTCCGGGTCCGGCACCAGCGGCGGCGCTTGGTGGGGTTTCGTCCGCGCGTCAAGGATCAGGTTGTCACAGCCCCAATGCTTGAATTCAATTCGGCTGTTTACGCCGTACAGATCGTGGGACGGATTGCTGCGGGTGAAAGCCGCCCACAGGAAATTGTCAAAACGGGCGCCCATAAACGCCGCGTCATCACACAGGACGATCAAAGGACACGAATCCAAAGGCCCTTCATCGGCAATCCGGCAGCCAAGCTCCTCAATCTCATGTTCCGCCTGCATATAATCCGCAAACGCCGGTCCCTGAATGGCCACAATTCCCGGCATAACCAGTCTTGTATTTTCCTCTCCGCATAAATCAATCAGCACCTGCGGCACTTCCCGGCACAATTCGCGCACAGGCTCACCCACCGCCGCCAACACGACTTTACTGCCGGTGTTCAGTCCCGTACCCGAGTAATCCAGCGTATCAATGGTTGTATTCGTTTGGAAGTGAATGTCTCTCCGCAGATTAATCCGTTCCAGTACATAAGCAAAAAATGCATCAACCGGATGCGTGCTGACCGGCCGTTTCTCCTCCGCAGCGATAATCAGGTATTTGGCCAAGCTGAGCTGGCCCGTACCGAGAATCCGGTTCGCGATCGTCAGCAGCTCAGCCGGCCGTCTCGTCTCCTGATACGGCGTATACCGTTCGCTCCCGATAGCCAGAAGCAGAGGATGCACACCCGCGGCGTCAACCGCATGCACTTCTTTGACGCCCGGAATTTCCTGCTGAACCGCCCCGCCTGTCAGCTCATGGATCAACTCTCCAAACGCCGTGTCTTCCTGCGGCGGCCGCCCCACCACCGTGAACGGCCAGATTGCTTTTTCTCGCGCGTATACCTTGTGGACCCGCATAACCGGGAACGGATGGACGAGGCTATAGTACCCTAAGTGATCGCCAAACGGACCTTCCGGCTTCGTCTCGCCGGCGTAAATTTCACCCGTAATGACAAAATCCGCGTCATTGCTGATGCACCATCCGTCCACATAGCTGTACCGGAAATGCCGCCCGCTCAGCAGACCGGCAAAGGTCATTTCGCTCATTCCTTCCGGCAGCGGCATCACTGCGGACAGGTTGTGCGCTGGCGGTCCGCCGACGAAAATGCTGACCTTTAGAGGCTCTCCCCGCTTGTTTGCTTTATGCTGATGGATGCCGATACCCCGGTGGATCTGATAGTGCAGACCAACTTCCTTGTTCAGCTCGTATTCGTTCCCGGTCAGCTGCACACGGTACATGCCGAGATTCGAGTTCATAATGCCGGGTTTCTCCGGGTCCTCCGAATAGACCTGGGGCAGCGTAATAAACGCCCCGCCGTCCTCGGGCCAATGCTGGATCAGCGGCAAATCCGAGATGGAGATTTCCCGGAAACCTGCCGGCAGGCCGCCGGGTTTGCGCACAGGCAGCGCCTTGCGGGCCGAGAAACCCGTGCCGACATGGCGAAACGGGTGCTTCAGCGCCTGCATCGGATCGTTGCGCAGCGCAATTACATTTTGTGTGGAGTTCCAGGTACGGCGAAAAATAAACTTGCTCCGTTCCAGCGTGCCGAACAGATTTGACACCGCCGGGAAACGGGAGCCCTTCACTTTTTCAAATAGCAGCGCCGGTCCTTTGGCTTCAAATACTTTCAGATGAATGGCCGCCATTTCCAGCTTCGGGTCGACTTCCTCCCGGATACGGACGAGGTGGCCGTGCTGCTCCAGGTCAAGCACACATTCTTCAAGGCTTCTGTAAGTCATGCTTCTGCTCCAATCTCTACCAGGTTCATGTCGGACAAACGGACGTACGCGCATCCGCCAAATCTATGTACACTATAACATAATCTATAGGATGGATTCCCGTCCCCGCAGCAAAAAGCCCCGAACCTAAAGGCCCGGAGCGATGTTCGCCGGCTTTCCACCCAATCAGATATTGAATCTTGCGACGTAAAACTCCAAATCGGCCGGAATGCTGCGCTGAAGCAGAAGGTCGCCGTTTGCGTTCCGGATACGGAGGAGATAAGTGACAGTAGTCAGTGTGGCAATTGTCGGGAAGCGTACAACGCCGAACTCATCGAAGTTTGCCGTTACGTTGACGTTTGTCCGAGTCAGCTGTGCTGTCCAGCCGGTCGTTTCATGCGCCACATTATTCAGGTTGGTGGCCAGGACGATAAAGCGGTCCAGAGTCTGGCGAATTCTGCGCCGTCTTACCGGAGCGGCTTTCGGACGGATGACCGCTTTCGGGCGCGCGGCCGCTTTGGTGCGGACGGCAGCCGGACGGGCGGCGGCTTTGGTGCGGACAGCTGCTTTAGTGCGGACGGCCGCTTTGGTGCGGACAACGGCTTTTGAACGGACGACAGGTCTTCTGCTAACAGATCTAGCTTTCAATGGATTCACCACTTTCTTTTGGGATAGAATAGTAGATGCAATTCCCGTGTTTCCGGCTTCGCATGACAGCCTACTCTATTAAAAAAAGGTGATCTCCCAGATTCATAGACTGGTACCCCACTGCTCGCGGGCGCATAGACTGCGTAAGAGAGGTGAAGGGTGAGTTATGAAGACACAGAGCTGGTTAAAGCGTTATGCTTCCAAAATGAGCAGACCGCTGCGAGACCGTCTGCAGCGGCTTGAACGCAAAGGTGCGGTACCGGAATGCGTGCCGGTAATTATTCAATTTAAACGCCAGGCAACGCCGACCCGAATCAGCGCGATGAATGCCCGGCTTGGCGTCCACCGTTTCCCGGTCACCCATCGCCTGCCGCTGGTGCGTTCGGTCTGCGGCAGCGTTTCGGCGGATTGCTTGAAACGAATGTGCGGAATGAATGAAATCCATAAAATCTATTTGGACAGACAGCGGAGAATGTCGCTCTCCGTCGCCACCCCATCCATCGGGGCGGCAGCCGTTCAGCGAAAACGCGGGTTGACCGGTAAAGGCGTGCGGATCGCCATCCTCGATACAGGGGTCTACCCGCATCCCGACCTTGTCCGTCCGGTGAACCGGATTGCTGCTTTCAAAGATTTTGTAAACATGCGGACCCGGCCCTATGACGATAATGGACACGGCACCCATGTAGCCGGCGATGCGGCAGGGAACGGCTGGAGCAGCGGAGGCAAGTTCAGGGGGCCCGCGCCGGAAGCGGAAATTGTCGCGGTAAAAGTGCTCGACCGGGAGGGCAACGGTTTCGATTCAACGATCATCCGGGCCATCCAGTGGTGTATCGCAAACCGCAAGCGCCTGAAGCTGCGAATTCTCTCGCTGTCGCTGGGCGGCCCAGCCTTCACGTCCTGCAAGGACGACCCGCTCTGCCAAGCGGCCGAAGAGGCGGTGCGCGCCGGTTTAACAGTGGTCGTCTCTGCCGGAAATGCGGGCCCTTTCCCCGGCACCATCGAGTCGCCGGGGATCAGCCCGTCCGCCATCACCGTCGGCGCGGTAGACGACCGGCGTACGGTGAACCCGTCCGACGACCGGGTCACCTGGTTTTCGAGCCGGGGGCCCGCTTTCGGCGGCGGCCGCAAGCCCGATCTTGCCGCGCCCGGCGAATCGGTCATCTCGCTGCGGGCGCCGTTCTCCCTGCTGGACCGGGAAGAGCCTGACCGCCGTGTCGGACGCCGGTACTTCGTGCTCTCCGGGACCAGCATGTCCGCGCCGCTCGTCTCCGGCGCCGCCGCGCAGCTGCTGCAGCAGCGCCCCCGGCTCTCCCCCTCCCGCGTCAAACAGTTGCTGACGCAAAATGCGTTTCGGCTCAAGCCGGGAGATCCGCTTGCTGTGGGCAGCGGCGAAGTGAACGTCCGGTTCCTTTTGCAGCCGAAGTGTGCCTCA
Organism: Paenibacillus nanchangensis; assembly: GCF_046543445.1. Lineage (NCBI taxonomy): Bacteria > Bacillati > Bacillota > Bacilli > Caryophanales > Paenibacillaceae > Paenibacillus > Paenibacillus nanchangensis. The sequence goes on along the minus strand of NZ_JBHOFD010000003.1, from coordinate 195,589 downwards.
CGCAAGCGGAACCCTTTCAGCGGACCGCCAAAAAAGCAATCCGGCCGCACTGTAACCATCCATTGGTATCTGAAACCAACAGCAGCTAAAACCAAACAGGTAAGCGGCTCCCGAACGGCCAACGCAAAAAGCAGACGGTAAAACACCTAAAATATGTGGCGCGAGACGTTTATGTAAACGCAAATGCCTGGCAGCGCCTTATAACGCCGGTTTCCTTTGCTGCAGCTAATACCAATAAAAATACAACCCGCACTGCGCCTCTACCGCGTGCGGGTTCTTCCATGCAGAGTGAACCAGATCGTAACTGACCGGTTTAGTTAAACATACGTAACTGTTTAAATGAAACCGCCATTGACGCGCAGAGTCTGGCCGGTAATCCAGCGGGCATCCTCACCCGCCAGAAACAGCACCGTCCCGGCAATATCCTCCGGCTCGCCGAGCCGTCCAAACGCATTCCGGCTGCCGACGCCGGCGATTTGCTCGGCCGACTTGCCGGCTGTAAAAAGCTCGGTGTTCACCGGGCCGGGCGCTACCGCATTAATGGTGATGCCCCGGCTTCCAAGCTCCGCCGAGAGCTGGCGGGTCAGCTGTTCCACCGCGCCTTTGGTGGCTGCATAAACGCTATATCCGGGCAACATCTGGCCGTTAACCGAAGTGGAGAAATTGATAATCCTTCCATTATCCTTCATTAAGCGGGCAGCTTCCTGACAGGCAAAATAGGTTCCCTTTACATTCAGGTTAAACTGCCGGTCAAAGTCCTCTTCCGTCATTTCGCCAACAGGTTTGGTCAGCATGACCCCGGCGTTGTTCACCAGCACATCGAGCCGCCCGTAAGTCTCGATTGTTTCGCGGAACAACCGCTGAATTTCGCTCAGCTTGGACACATCCGCTTGGATCGCCTGGGCTTCCCCTCCCCGTTCTTGAATAACGTGTACCGTCTCCTCGGCTTTAACCGGACTGGAGGCATAATTCACGATGACCTTCATTCCTGCTTCCGCCAGTCTGAGCGCAATTTCGCGTCCAATCCCCCGTGAAGCGCCGGTAACAAGTGCTACCTTTCCCTTCATTTCCGTCCCCATTTGTTATCCCTCCTCATCGAATGCTGTCAGTATAACCTGGATTGCAACAAATATCAAATGACATTTTTATATTTTTGTCACTTAGTAGTGTAATCCCTTCTGTATCTCCCGGTTTGTATAGAGTATGTCCTTTCTAATTCCTATACCTGTTAAAACAAAAACCGGCATTCCTTTCGGAATTACCGGTCCTATGCGTGTATAGAATTTATCGAGCGTCCCTTATAGCCCGTTTAATCCGCTTGCTGTCACTGACGATCCCTGCATACCTCTTCTGCTGGTCCTGCAGGCGGCTTATCTTGCCGACAGCCCGCTCAGCAGCAGTTCCCAGACCGCTTCTACCTGCTGCTCTATCTGCGGATCCAGCCATTCTCGGGCATGCACCGGATGATGAAACCGTGAGGTGGCGATAAAAAGTGCTTGTGCGGTGCGTTCGGCTTCTTTAAACTTAAATTCGCCGTTCTCCCGCCCTTCCCGGAGAATACCGGCAATCTGGTTCGTCAATTCCCGCACATGCGCAGCGATCAGCTCACCTGCTTCCAGCGATACCGCCGTATACATGGCAAACATCTCGGGATCTTCCGCCGCGCAGTCCCGTTTCAGCTGCGTCAGCGTGTTCAGCCACAGGCGGAGCTTAGCTTTGGCCCCTGCCTTTTCTGGCTGCAGCGCCTTCAGCGGGCCAACAATGCTCCGATGGAGCCAACGTTCAGTGACCGCTTCCCGCAGCGCAGCTTTGCTGGCAAAATGCCGGTACAACGTCCCGTGGCTGACGCCAAGCGCTTTGGCGACATCGACCACTGACGTTTTATCCGGGCCGTAACGGCGGAGCGTTTCCTCCGCCGCATCAAGAATGGCTTCTTTTGTTAATGGAGCGTCATTTGGCATTGTCAGCCACCCCTTCTATTTCCCTTCGTTCGCGCCGGTGCCAGGGATGCGAGCAGCCAGCCGCAGGAACGGAAACACCCGCTTTGTCCCGCAGCCTGCCCCCTCCCTTAAGCCCTCAAGAGTCTCCAAGGAACCCGAGCAAACGCACTAGAGGTATCATACCACAGACCATCCATACACAAAATGACACCGTTCCATTTTTGTCACACTACTCGACTCCGCATACTTCAGCTTACGGGAATTCCACCTTACAAAGCTCCTTATCTGCCCGCTTATTGCTGCAGTAGTCTTCCTTTTACCAGCACATATTTAGCTTTACCCTGAAGCTCGTTTTTTACCGTCTCCGTCACCGTTCCGGTCGCTCCAACTGCCGGTCTCGCCCGCTTTTGGGCCGGGAACTGAACCGCGTTATTGTTCAAAAGATAAACGGCAACGTCCGCGCGGCCTGCGGAAAGCGCTTTGCCGGTTTTGTTTTTGGCAACGATGGTATAACTGTCCTTTGCGGTATCGTAGGTAAAGGATACGGGAACGAATGCATCATTGCTCACCACGGGTTTGGGCGGAGCGGTGCGCGAACTAAACTCCGTATCTTCAAGCCCGAATTTGATGAGCTGACCGGTCATCAGATTGGAGCCGGTCAAGGTGTACAGGCGGTTTTTAGCGTCCCATACACTTTTGATCCCAAGCCGGTCAGCGAAAACGCGGATCGGAATGTACATGGCGTTATCCTTTATTGCCGGTACGGTATCCATAGTGTAAGCTTTCCCGTTAACCCCCACAGTCCGGGAACCCACTTCAAATTGCAGCCGGATTCCGTTCAGATCAATCGTTGCCGTTTTGCTCGCGGCAAGATAGCCCACACTTGCGCCAATAAGTTCCCCGGTCACCCGCAGCGGAATCAGCATCCGGCCGTTCGTATCGATGAAAGGCGGTTTCGGGTCGGTGTGCAGCACGTAATAATCGTTGATTTTTAGCAGAACCGGGTAGGACTGTACGGCAGCCTCCGCCCGCTGTCCTGTCGGCGTCAAGCTCAGGCCGAGCGCTAATGCCAGCAATAATCCCATACTTTTAAACTTCCGTTTCATGGTTTCATCCTCCACTGTTTCAATAATATTCCAAGTATACGGATTAAGAATTAAATAGGTTGCAGACAAGAAGTGAAAATATGGATGATATATAGACCGCACCTGCCCCGTCGTTTGCCCGCAAAAGTCAGAATGCAAAAAAAGGACGATCACTCGTCCTGATTTCTTGTCCTCAGATTTATTGCCATTGTTGAGCCAAAAGCGCGTCCCCCTTAGCCTTGGGCCCAGCACTGCTTGACGGCAGTGACTGTCTCGCCCGTTTGAATCGCCTGTTCGATCATCGCCCCCAGATACCAGTCCTGCGACGCCTCCGGCAAACTGTAAAAAGAAGGTCCTCCCCGCGCATATTCTGCCATCCGCTGCAGGCACCGGGCGATGGCCAATTCATCGTCATACAGCCTCGCCGGCGCAAACGGGTTATCGTAGAGCCATTGATCGCCCAGCAGGATCCCTTTTAAAAAATACCCTTCCTGATTCTCCAGCTCGCCCCTGTTCACCCGTTTCAATTCCAGCTCCAGCGGAAGGGTATCCGGAGTCTGGATGCGCACCTGCTGGTTCAGGATTTCCCCGCGTTCGCCGCGGATGGAGAGCTGATTGAACCGCGTCCAGGAACGGTGCTGGTCCTTGGTAAAATCATATATTCCAAGCGAATCGCCAAAATCCAGCCAAGCGAGCTCCCGCCGCAGCGGAATCAGCCGGTCTTCCTCCGGCGGCCCGCCGCGGTCCGGCCCCTTGACCCATTCCGATTCAAAGCGCATCCCCCGGATGCGCGCTTCTTTATAACCCGCGTCCAGGATGCCGCGCATCAGAGCTGCCGCATGGTATAAATGCGAAATGGAGACAGTGGTTTCGGTTATCCGCCCAAGCCTGCCTGAGCGGGCCAGCGCAAGCCTTGCTTCCTGCATCGGGTGGAAGGGATACTGTTCTGCTACTTGAATTCGGGCTCCCTTTACGGTCAGCTCCCGATGCAGCTGACGGTGGCCTTCGAGATCTCCAGCCGGCGGGGTTTCCGTCAGCGCCGGTATGCCAAGCTCGGCAAGCCGCAGCAGATACTCCGCACCCGCAGCTCCGCTCACGGAAACAATAACGTAATCAGGCTGCTCCTTAGCTAAAAGCGCTTCCAATGTGCGATAACAAGAAACTCCCCACCGCTCCTCCATCTCCCGGCCTTTGGTTTCATTCCGCACAACCATACCGCTTACACGAAACCGTTCCGGCAACGCCTCCGCGATCCGCAAAAAATACTGTGCGCGAAACCCCGCGCCCCCGATAATACTGAACTGTACCGGCATTTCTGCTCTCCCGCCTCTCCTGCTGTAACCCGCCATAAATCCCCTGACTAACGGTCAGGGGACATTATCCGGGGCCGGCTTAGACGGCCGCACCCTTTACATCGGAAACGGCCATTAGCCAAAGCTGCTTGGAGCTAGAATACCGCTACTTGAACGGGAAAACAAGCAGATCCCTTATCCAGCCCCAAAGATTTGGGTATTCCTGTCGGAGCAGCTGCCGGACTTGTTCAGATGATACCCCGCCAAGATTATCTTCCGGAGCAAGAATGGTATAAGCTCCTTTTACCGTATCGCCGATCGCAATATGCCCGTTAGCATAACCGCCGATAGCCACATGCGAGGCAACCGCCGCACCTCCCAGGGAGAACATGCCCAGCGCAAGCCCCCCGCATGCAAATACACCCAGCGCTATGCCTCCAATTGCGACCGTGCCGACCGATAATCCTCCAGCTGCTAGCAGAAGTCCAAATGCCAATGCACCTAAACCGATAAGTCCGCCCGAAATGACCCCAAGGCTCAATATGCCAGCGGATACGAGACCAAGCGACAGGATGCCGACAGAAACATTGCCGACTGCGAGGATTCCTTTTGCCACTTTCAGTCCCCGTCCAATATGGATATGAACGAGCGGAAGGCCAAACAAGGTCCGGCGGCTTTTGTATTCATAATGATAGGAGGGATTCCATAGACCGTAGTGATCCGTACGAACTTGCGGCTCAGGCTGTCCAAATACCGTTTCCTCCGGCCCGTCTTTAACCAGATGATCAATGCTGACGTGGAACAGTTCGCTTAATCCAACCACTTTGTCCATCTCCGGATACGATTGGCCGGATTCCCATTTGGAAACAGCCTGCCGGGAAACGCCGATCAGGTCGGCTAAATTCTCCTGGGATAAGCCTCTTTGTTTTCTGTAGCTCTGCAGTTTATCCGCAAAGTTCATCTCCATCACCTCACGATCCATCATAGCGCACGAAGGTAAATTTTGACTATCAAGTTAAGCTGGAAATGTGTCAACTATCGGTTGCTTTCACAAAAAAATCGAAGATTGCTGCGGTTTTTCGGTTACTTTTCCCGGGAAATACCATTGTCTGCGGACTGGAAAAACACTGATCATCTACTGCTCCCGGTTTAGGGCATAACAAGGGACCCTCACCGAATAAATGAAGGCCGTTCAGGCAAACTATGCGTTAGAAGATAGAAGCGCACTCTACGCTCTTATCTTACCTTTTGGAAAAGGAGATGCTTTATGACCGAAATTCTCTATATCACTGCCCACCCGCACGACGAATCGGTATCGTACAGCTTGGCCGCAGGACGGGCTTTCATTGAAAGCTACCGGGAAACGAATCCTGACCACCGCATTACCCCTGTCGACCTGTATAAAGAATCCATTCCGCATATCGACGCGGACGTATTCAGCGGTTGGGGCAAACTTCGCTCCGGAACGGAGTTCAATCAGCTCTCCTCACAGGAGCAGACCAAGGTCGCCCGGCTGGGCGAACTAAGCGACCAGTTTGTGGCGGCAGATAAATATGTATTCGTGACGCCGCTGTGGAACTTCTCGTTCCCGCCGCTGATGAAAGCTTATCTGGACGCCGTGGCGGTCGCCGGTAAAACCTTCAAGTATACCGAACAAGGCCCGATTGGACTGCTGACGGACAAAAAAGCGCTCCACATCCAGGCGCGCGGCGGCTATTATTCCGAAGGACCCGCCGCCGAACTGGAGATGGGCCACCGCTATCTCGGCATCATGATGCGGTTTTTCGGTGTGCCTTCATTCGACGGCTTATTCATTGAAGGCCATAACGCTCAGCCTAACCGGGCTGAGGAAATTAAAGAACAAGCCATCGCCCGGGCGAAAGAGCTGGGACGCAGCTTCTGAGCAGGTGGATGCAGCCTCTGTGCCGGATGGCGGCTTCTGAGCCGGGCACATTTTTGACTGAGCTGATCATTGATGCGCCTGAGTCGGGGTACCTTATCCGTTAAGTCACCTTCGCAAGTTTTGTGCCGCGAACCGATGACACGGCGTATACGACAAGCGCTGTCCAAATAAGCGCAAACCCGGCGAGCAGCACCGGCGAGACGGTTTCCTTAAACACAAATATACTCAGGATCAGCATGATGGTCGGCCCGATATATTGAACGAACCCGAGCGTGGATAGCGGCATCCTGGCGGCCGCCCGCGCAAAAAACAGCAGCGGCAGAGCCGTTACCACACCGGAGAGAAGCAGTTCAACGAACATAACCGGAGGCAGCGTCCAAGCCGTAGACTCTCCCGCCGCTGCCAAGTAAACCCAGTAGCCAAGCGCAATGGGTAGAACCACCGCCGTCTCCGACAGCAAACCAACAGAAGCGTCTTGCATGGTTTTCTTTTTTGCAAGGCCGTATAAGCCAAACGTCGCGGCCAAAGAGATCGCTACCCACGGAAAACGACCGTAGTTGATGGCGATGATGAGCACCGCAGCGCCAGCAATCCCAATTGCGAACCATTGGCCGCGGTTTGGCTTCTCATGAAGGAAGACGACTCCCAATAAGACATTCAGCAGTGGATTCAAATAGTAGCCAAGGCTTGTCTCGACGACATGCCCGTTGTTAACCGCCCAGATGAAGATGAGCCAATTCATCGCAATTAGCAGTCCGCTCGCTGCGAGCGGCAGAAGAAGTGAGCGGCTGGCTGCTATCCGCTTTATGTCGCCCCAGCGGCGCTGGATAGCGACGAGAATACCCATGAAAACAAATGACCAGACTACCCGGTGCGACAGAATTTCACCTGCCGGCACATCATTAAACAGCTTCCAATACAGCGGGAGAACCCCCCACATGATATACGCGATAATCGCGTTGACCAACCCGTTGTTCATTTTCTATTTCTCCTCTTTTCACTCCGTTGACTGAACGGATTATACACACCCAAATAATTTCTATTTTTTTTCGGAGTGCAGTCATTAAAAACTAATTATATACTAGCCAGCATTGCCATTGGAACTAATCTGCTCGTTACTATAATGAGCAACGGCAGCCGATCGTGTAGATGGCTGCCGTTATGTCGCTATCGTTCTCTCTTAGCTTAACCGTTATTTATAATACAGTTTAATCTATAAATCTTTTTCACCGGCAGGTAGTTTTTTACTCTTTACATTTGTTCGATAATCCGTAGTTCCCGTGAAATGCATCCGCAAAGAATTTGATCAAGAGCGAAAAAGGATAAATAAAAAAGTGGTTAAATATCCCTGATGAATCGGCATTTATCGAGTTTAATTGGGATGCTGCCGAACACCCGCTTAGCCCAATTACCGGAATAACTCCAATCAACATTACGAGAATGAGCCGGGACCATTTTTTTAACAATAAAATCTTTTTCATCGTTGTCCTCCCTAATTGATAGTATGGAATATCAATGTGGGGAAGGACCATTGTCACCCTCATCAGGTGCTTCTCTTCGTCTGGCGATACGTATTATCCACCGCTGAATGCTGCTCTGTTGCGACGGTCTGACGGCCACAAACCAAGTTGAATTGGCTGCAGCAATTTCATGACCCCGGTGTACTTCTTTTAATGATATATAGGTTAATGGAAGTAACACTAAGGAAGAGATGAAAGCGATCGAAAATGCTAACTGAACCAAATCATAAAAATGCTCCAGTCAAGTTCACCTCCGAATGTGCCGTATTCGAAAAATTTGAATAGTGGTTATACGCTAGTAAAACTGTGTGGTTTCACCAGCCTGCCGGGTCAAAGGATGCGCACAATCCTTCTTGCATAAACATCGCAGTCAAAATCGCCGTCCGCCATCATATCGTGGATGCTCTCGTCGCGATAATGGGGCGACAGCGGAAGTACGCCAAGGATGTAATATCCCCCATGGGAAGCTCCGCCGCCGTCTCCGCCTTTGGCGATGCAGGGCGTATCGACCAGTTCATAGATATAAGGATCGTAAGCAATCCGCAGTCCAAATCCATTGGACAGCTCAAGCTCCGGGCAGCTCCAAAAGTATCTTCGGTCCGCGCACAAGTCCTCCAGCAGTTCTTCCGGGAACGACGGGGCAAAAATTCTTGGTGTCCCCTGACCGCACCAGTATTCCCATTCATCCTCAGTTGACAGCGCAAACCCTGCCTGGTTCAGCCTGGTTTTGACGTCTTCGTAATTCGCCGTTTCCTCCGGCCAGCTGCCCAAACGGCGTACATTCCGTTCAACCAAAGCGGGCCCAATCCCCGCCCGTCTCGGCGGTGACGACAGCTCCCGCATGTATTCGGCGGGATCGAGATTTTGTCCTGGAGCGGCTACCTCCAGCTCCCTCCGGATCGCGTCCAGCACTTTTATATCATCGGCCTGCGGGCCTCTCCAGCCAATCTCCGCCTCCGGGTTTCCTGGAATGAGCACAAATTCCTCGCCGTCCAGTTCATAAATTCCTGTATAAAACCCTACACCGTTCAGACTGCATTTCTCCATTTTTTTATAACTAAAAGCATGACCGGCGTAACCTTCCAGCTGCAGCAGCAGCTCGCGGCAGGCAGTTTCCTCCAGCTGCATCCATTTTTTAATATCCTGCAGTCCACTCCACATGTTGTCTTGTTCCTCCCCTTACCGTTATTCAGCTGCCACCCCGGCAACGAACCAAGCACAAAAATCTCCTTCTATTGTAAAACGCGTTTGCTTTCGTCCGCAAACTGCGGTATCGTGCTTCCTATAGCTCATCCTAAAATGGAGAGCATCCGCATCAACGCAGGATCTTACAGAAGGAGAAGCAGGAGGGAACAACACCTTGTTTCAGCTATCGGAAGCCCAGGCACAGGATATCGTCGATAAAATGATGCAGGACATTCCATACAACATCAATATTATGAATGGTGAAGGAATTATCGTCGGCAGCGGAACCCGGGAACGGGTAGGCACCGTCCACCAAGGCGCGGTGAAAGCGCTGGCTACCGGCAGCATGGTCGAAGTATCGGAAGACGGGCGTTTTGAAAAAAAAGGCACCAACGAACCCATCGTCATCGACGGTGAACGGGTCGGCGTCATCGGCATAACTGGCGACCCGGAGCAGGTGCGGCCTTTTTGCAATCTCGTGCGTACCACTGTCTCGCTGCTGATCGAGCAAAGAATCGCCATGGAACGCCTTGCGCTTGAGGCGAACCGGACGCAGGCTTTTCTCGAATCCCTGTTGTCGTATCACGGCGCTTATCCCCAAAAAATGCGCAAAGAAGCCGCCGCCTACAACATCGATTTGCAGGTCAAAACCGCTGTTCTCTACATCCGCAATTATAAGCCGGAGGAACGGGTTGACAAGCTGCTGCTAACCTATCCTTTTTATGCTGTGAAGGAGGAAGCGCATCTGCTTTTGATGCAAAATCAGGCTGGTCTGGAGCCGCTGATCCATCAGCTGACTTCGGCCCAGCCGCAGCTGCTGATTGCTGTAGGACGGTGGGAACCCAGCATAGCCGACAGCTACCGGCAGGCCAAATCGGCGATGAATCTGCTGCTGGCGCTGAAACCGCATAACCGGACGCTGTTTTATGAAGATGCCGTTTTTTTGGACAGACTGAGCCATGCCGAGTTGAATCCCGGCTTTCACACCGTCGCCAAGCTGGAGGACACGCCGGATTTGACCGATACGCTCCGGGTGTTCATTAACAACAACTGCAGCGTGACCTTCACCTCCGCCGAACTGAACATTCACCGCAACACGCTTCAGTACCGTCTGAAACGGATTGAAGCCATCACCGGAAGAGATCCGCGCAACCTGCTGCAGCTGTTCGAGCTGACGCATGGGCTGTTGTATCTGCACCAGTCTCAGACACCAACGTGACCGGGGGAGCGGCTTCGGCTGGTGCAGCGGGTTGGGTCCGTGCGGCGGGTTTGTAGGTTAAACGACAGCCGGCCCCCCGCCATAACGGCAGGGGGCCGGCTTCACTTGTCGGCTCTTCTATTCGCTCAGCTTCAGCAGCCGGGCGATGTTCTCGCAGGTCCGCTCCACATTGCGCGGGCCTTCCGCAAGCACCCGTTCCAGCTCCGACGCGCCCGGAACGATACCGAACACCGCGTCGATGCCCTCGCCGTACAGCACTTCCACGCCTTCGCCGATGTATCCGGCAACCGCGATGACTTTTTTGCCCGCTTCCTTGGCAGCCTGGGCTACGCCAAATGGCGTTTTGCCGTATTGGGTCTGGAAGTCGATGCCGCCTTCACCAGTCAGAACATAATCCGCAGCCGCCAGCTTTTCCTTCAGCCGGGTGTACTCAATGACGATTTCAATTCCTTTACGCATCTCCGACCGGGTGAACAGCAGCAGTCCGGCGCCGAGGCCCCCGGCAGCTCCCGCTCCCGGCGTATCGGCTACATCCTTGCCCAGCTGCTGTCTGGCAATGCCGGCATAATGACGCAGGCTGGCGTCCAGGTGCTCGACCATTTCCGGCGTGGCTCCCTTCTGCGGGCCAAACACGCGGGAGGCGCCGCGTTCCCCGCACAGCGGATTCGTTACGTCACTCGCCACAATCAGCTGCACTTCCTGCAGCCGGGGATCCAGCGCAGAGGTATCGATCACCGCCAGCCGGTTCAGGCTGCCGCCGCCGCGGGGAAGCGGCTCCCCGGCTTCATCCAGAAAGCGGACGCCCAAGGCTTCGGCCATACCTGTACCCCCGTCGTTGGTTGCGCTGCCGCCGATGCCGATAATGATTTTTTTGATCCCCTTATCGAGACATCCCCGGATCAGCTCGCCCGTACCGTAAGTCGTAGTAATCAAAGGATTCCGGGTTTCTTTGTTCACATAATGAATACCGCTGGCTGAAGCCATCTCGACCGCCGCTGTAACGCCATCTCCCAAAATACCGTAGCTTGCCGTAACCGGCGCGCCCAGCGGTCCTGTCACTTCCGCCGTATACAGTTGGCCGCCCGAAGCGTCAACGAGCGACTGCACGGTGCCTTCGCCCCCGTCCGCCATCGGAACATGCACAAAATTCGCTTGATCGAACACTTTGCGGAGTCCTTTTTCCATTGCGATACATACTTCCTTGGCCGTCATGCTCTCTTTGAATGAATCCGGCGCCAGAACAAAGGTCATCTGTCTCATCATGTCACCTCATTAGGAGTCTAGTAATTAGAGTAAAAATCCGTACATCAGCGTAGCCACAATTGCCATGGTACCGCCTACAATGGCTTCGTAAGGAACGACGCTCATCCGCTGCTTGATGCTCATTTTTGCCGCGCCCGCAGTGACGTGGAAGTAGTTGCCCTGCGGCAGGGAGTCGATGACCGTTGCACCGGTGTGAACCATAACCGCCGCGGCAAGCGGAGCGGTTCCCATATCCAAAATGGCTTGTCCAAACGAGCCGGTGGCGAGAATAACGCCTGTCGAAGTGGAAGCCGTCGCGGCCGCCATCAAAATACCGGCAATCGGCGCCAGGAATGTTCCGGAAATGCCGGACGCTTCAATCAAGTTGACCACCTGGGTTGACAAGTCGGATGCGGAGATCAGACCCGCGATACCGCCTGCGCCGATCAGGATTAACACGGTCGCCGTCATCTTGTTCAGACCCGAGGAAGTATACTGCAAAATTTTGTTCGCTTGACCCATAGCCAGCATCCCGATAATACCGGCAATCGGCAGAATATACATGGCATCGACCTTGAAATTCGCAAGCGCTTCAATGCCGGAGATGGAGCCGATCGGGTTGATCATCAGCAGGACAACCGCAACAACCGGTGCCACAATTGCCCGACCGAGCGAAGGATATTTGGACGTGTCCGCCTGTTCTTCCACCGCTTCTTCATCCGTGACTTTTACGCCTTTGTTCTTCAGCATGGAAGCCACAATCACCGTTACAATCAGTCCGCATACTGCCGGAACCAGCCCGGCCAGCATGACGTTGCTTAAGTCAAGCCCGAATCCGCGGGCTGCCGCAATTGTGTTCGGATTGGGAGAAATAATGTTCCCCGCTTTACCGCCGCCGGACAGCGCCAGCAGCAGCGCAATTTTGGAGATGCCCATTTTGTTGCCAACCGACAACGCGATCGGCGCTACAATCAGTACAGCTACGGGAATAAATACACCAACCGCCGTAATGATCATCGTCGCCAGCGCAAGGGCGAGGATCGCTTTGCCCCCGCCGAATTTTTTAACGATCGTTTGGGCAATCGTCTCGGCCGCGCCCGATTCCATCATTACCCCGGCCAACACGCCTGCGGCCAATACCCGCAGCACCGTTCCCATTACACTCTGTGTTCCGCTAACAAGTACAGCAACCGTTTGCTCTAAATTCGCTCCACCAATTAAAGCGCCTACAATTGCGCCTGCAAACAGCGCGTAGACCGGATTCAGTTTACGAAGTATCAGAATAATCGCGATCGCCAGTCCTGCCAGCGCGCCGATCCAGCTGATTGTTAATCCTTCCATCTGTCTTCCCCTCCATGAATCGATTGATTACGCTTTCATTATAGAGGAGCACAGGGTGAAATTCCTATTGATAAACGGACGAAATGCATTGTGCATATGCACTGTGAGATGGATCACTTTACTTTAGCTAAAAAAAGAGGCATATCATTTGATATCCCCCTTTATCCATCTTATTGCAGTCAAATCAATCGGTTTCCATTCTATTTGAACTGGAACCAAGTTAAATTTGCAACTGTGGTTGAATCTGACTTAACAAAAGTAACATATACAGTATGGGTTCCTACAGCTGTCCCGGCATTAAGCGGGATATTCTTGACTGACCATGTCTGCCATCCGCCTGTGCTTTCTGCCGTCCAATAACCCAGCATAGGGCCTGTAGGACTGTCCAAGTGAAATTCTATCCTTCCGCCGGAATTAGCGGATGCAACCTTCAAATCAATACTTGTTTTAGCTGTACTACCAAAGTCTACATTTTCAAATGCTATATAGTCGCCATTACTCCCTCCACCCACATCCAGCCCGCCATCAGTGCTTGCCTCATAAGATATAACACCTGAACTAAGGTTGTAGCCTTCCGCTTCAAATTTCAATGTGTTGAATTTTGGAGCTGCAGCATAGCTGTTAGTATCTGTTATTTTCAATTCTGTGAGTGTAGTTGCCGCAACTCCACCGACGCGAACATTGTTTAATGTAACTCCGGAGACAGTAGATGTGTCACTCCAACCCTTCATTATTGAAATTTCACCTAAAGCGCGCAAATTGATATTATTATAGACCACATTTTTTATCGGACCGCTTTTTGCAGAAAGATCAAACCATCTGGAGTGAACACCGGATCTTGGCCAGAAGCCTTCTACATCGATATTATCAAATATGATGTTTTGTGCTGCTGGAGTTCCATAAAGATGACCTACCGCTAAAGCGCGCCAGCACCGGTATACATAAGAGTTTTTAACAACGATGCCATCCTGAAGCTGTTTTACTCCATCTCCAACCTTGAATGCTCCACATCTGCTCCAAGCCAAAGCATCATCCACAACTACATTTGACTGGTTTTCGGGACTTCCAGGCCAGTTTGCAGCGATGTCCGTAGTTGCTACATCCCATGTCTTAAATGAGTAGGTGTCATCCTCCGATACCGCTACAGTGTGCTTTATTAGTACATTCTGGCTCTCTTGAATGTCTATTGCATCATTTTCATAATCACGTTCATTGTTGTTGAAGTGCTTGGTATTCTGGAATGTTACGTTATTAGATCTTGTAACGATTGTAGCCCAGCCACCGCTGTCTCTTATGGTTATGCCGTCAACCGTGAAGTTGCTGCACTGCAAGGGTACAAGAATATTATTCAAATAATTGTTTGTATTTCTCATATAATGGCCATTGCCGTCAATAGTTCCCCTGCCGTATATCTTGATATTGTTTGCATTTGTTTCGGTATAGATAAACCATGTTCCATCCTTATTCAGAGAATTCTTATGAAAATGGGTAGTGTAATCGCTTGGATTTCCTGAACCCCTTATCACAGAACCACCCTCTAGATAAACCGAAACATTACTTTTTAGAACAAGGTTTCCGCTCTTATAAACTCCGGCTGGAACGTATACGATGCCGCCACCTGCTGTGTTAGCCGCATTGATAGCGTTTTGTATTGCAGTTGTAGCCATAGCGGCACCGGTACTGTCGGCACCGTATTGAGTTTTAACATTGTATATACCTGTACCGGATGAAGCAGGAACATTGGTTTCAAGAGCATCTGCCGCAATCACCAGATCTTTCAGGTTATTGATTTTAACTATAAGATAGGTCGGTGATGAAAGTGTAAATGTAAGTGTATTTCCGTTCTTTGTTGCAGAGATTCCCAAAGCTTTGGGAGAAATATTATAGGTATTGATTGGCTCGCTTGCTGTTATTGTGATTGTAGTAGTACCTGAAAAAGAGAAATTACAATAATTATAGTTTACAAATACTTCCGAAGTGTCAATTACCGGTATATTTGTAGAGTCTGCTGTTACCGTGTATTGACTGGTCGTGGTATAGATCGACGGTAATGGATAGCTTACAATTGTACCCGCCGCGCTTGCCGTCAAAGGAACCACAGTGAACATACTGGCCACCATACAAATAATTAAGCTTAAAAATTTTAGCTTTTTCAACATAAATAAACACCTCTTTCATATTTTTTTAGAAAACACTCTGTCATCAGTGAAGGATGATTTCACCAGTGATACTCCACTACTCTTTTCATAAAGCCGATATATTCCTGCTCAGCTTCGGAAGTACTTGGAAAACATCGCAGGTGAAGATTTATTAAAGGTTTTGCATGCGTTTCTGTTAACGAAGCATATAAAAATTCAGATGCACTAGAGCCTGTACGCAAACTTACTTCACCCATAACCTCATCGAAATCAACGCCCGAAATGCTTTGAACATGCTCGCTGTCTTGTCATAGCGGGTCGCCTGAGCCGATAATTTTTCATATTATTAAAAAGCATTCGATTAAACGCCGTTCCTTACAAGCATCCTTGTCGTAAGCTCGTTTTTTTCGCCGGTTTCGCTTGCTCTAAATGACGGAGTTACGGTTTGTTCTTTTAACAAGGCAATCATTGCACCGGTATCGTAAGCCCGATCGGCCAACACTTCTCGATTCTGTTGGTCCAGGGCCGGCCCCATGCCGATGGACTCGGACTATGGTGGTATCCATCATCATCTGCTCAAAATCGGGTTCAATGGTAACGTGCTTCAGGATCATCCCAGATTCCCGCCTTTTGTAATCGCAAGAGAAAGTATGGGAACAAGTTTACGGACTCAGGGGACCTCCCTCTGTTTATTTGCTAATTATTCCGTGTTTTGGCCAAGAGACGGACGCAGATTCACTTATTTGCTGATTATTCCGTGTTTTATCCAAGAGACGGACTCAGATTCACTTATTTACGCAGAGGATCCATCGTTTGGATGTTTTTAGTACGAATAACAACCCTGGAGTCCGCAAAGCAACCCAAAAGCCCAAGAAATTCAGAAATAACGTCCTCTGAGTCCGGAAAGATCTCTGTATCGCGTTCTGTGTTAGTCCGCTGTGGGCAACCCACAATGATATTTAGCATCTGACGACGGTCTTTAGGTGGTCGACCTCCTTGTGATTTTCGGGCTGCTGTAAAAACATCTGAACGACTTCCCGCTCACGATCTGTTATCTCGTATTTTCGTCTCATAGCTCATACTTTACAGAGTATTTCCTTAATTTACTGTTTGCGTTCACACCCTAACATATGTTGCTTGTGGTGTAATTAATCCATCCGCTGTAATAGATAAAACTTAAACATAAAGCTTGACATCAAGCTTTGCTTTCTGATGCCTTTGTTTTCCCCATATGAAATCTCCATTGGAGATTCCTTGGGCTCTATATGAAAAAAGCATCAGATCACTAGCTGATGCTTTTGAATTTTTCTGTATGAAACTCCCGTTTTGGGCCAATTAACACACACTATCTGCTTTCAGCTTCTGAGAGGTATTTTTGTGGATTCCTGAGAAAGCGGCGGCGCTTCATTGCTTCTTCTAAGCGAGCCGTCCAACGTTTTCGTTCTTTCTGGAAGACGGAGTAACTGACGTTTTGGAGTCGTATGAGGAGATCCTTCTGGCGAAGGGCGCCATCGACGTTTGAATTTGGAACCGCAATGAAGACAGTGGTCGAATTCGGGGCGAAAGTATTTTTCTCATCTGGAACGATTCTGTTTTTAGGTAAAGGCATGAAAAAGACCTCCGCCAAAATGGCTAACTACTACTTCGACAAAGGCCCTGGAAATCCTTGTTAGTTATTTGGTCAGTCGTAGAAAAAAAAAAAAACAAACCCGGCAGGCGTTATCCCCTGCCGGGTTGATTCAGCGGGACCGATTCCAGGCATCGGTTCCGTATTTAGTCCGGACCAGCTCTGCCGCCAGCTCCTCCTCATATTCCGAGAGGGGCTCGGCGACAAGCGGCACGCCCAGCGCCTCTTCAAACCCGAGGCGAAAGGCTTCCTCCGCTTCCGGGAGAGTAACCTCCCGGCCGTTTTTGGCACGCAGCGCTTCATTGATAGCCACGGCCTTCTCTTCGACGATCCGCTTCCAGCGCTCCTTGGAGCGGCTTTCGGGGAACCGCAGCAGTTCAAACAGCAGCTCTGTCTGCGGATCGACGGGGATCGACCCGTGCTGCAGCACGATGCCCCGCGACCGCATTTGAGCGCTGCCGGCAATCTTGCGCCCCTCGACCGTAAGCTCATAGCGGGCCGGCGAATCAAAACAGGCGGCGGACCGGATCTGACGTGCTGCATGAAGTCCATCCCCGGCCGCCTGCTCGTATCCGCCCGTCATCTCCGCATCCAGGCCTAGCCGCCGAAAGCCGTACAGTAGGCCTTCGCTCAGCATCCGGTAGCCCTCCTGCACATACGCCGGCAGCCCCGGATACGTCTCCGGCAGCGTCAGCGTGTACGTAACTTCGCGGTCATGCAGCACGGCCCGGCCGCCGGTCGGCCGCCGCACGAAGCCGAGTCCGTGCCGCTCGATGGCGTCAAAGTCGACCTCTTTCTCCGCCTTCTGAAAATAGCCGACCGACAGCGTACCGGGCAGCCAATTATAAAAACGTACAGTAGGCGGTATTCGGCCTTCATGCCCGGCAATAATCATCGCTTCGTCGATTGCCATATTCATTGCGCCGGAGCGCCGGCCTGTATGTACAAACCGCCAGGGAGGCGTTCCATTTGAGGAATCCCGGTTATACGTTGTGTTCCCGTTCAACGTTTATCCGCCTCCTTGTTCACTCCGACGCCGCCTGGGTTTGCTGCCGGTTTTTGGCATGCTCTGCCTGCTCGTGGGCATGGTACGAGCTGCGGACAAGCGGCCCGGACTCGACGTGCGCAAAGCCGATGCGAAGTCCTTCTTCCTTAAGTTCGGCGAATTCCTCTGGTGAGTAGTAACGCTCCAAGGCAATATGCTTCAACGTAGGCTGGAGGTATTGTCCAATTGTAATGATATCGACGCCGGCGGCATGAAGATCCCGCATGGCCTGGATCAGTTCTTCCTTCGTCTCCCCAAGTCCAACCATAATCCCCGATTTGGTCGTCTGCCCCGGCTGCAGCTCCTTCGCCTGCCGCAGCACGCTGAGCGAACGGTCATATTTGGCCTTGGCACGGACCTTATCCGACAAGCGTGCGACTGTCTCCAGGTTATGATTCAGCACGTCAGGCTTGGCATCAAGTACGGTTTGAATCCGTTCGGGCACGCCGCCAAGATCAGGAATCAGCACTTCGATGTTCGTTAACGGGTTCAGTTTGCGCACCGCGTTGATGGTGGCGGCGAACATGGATGCGCCGTGATCGTTCAGATCGTCGCGGGCAACCGATGTAATCACGACATGCTTCAGCCCCATATCGCGCACCGACTCCGCAACATTCTGCGGTTCTTCCAAGTCCAGCTCCGTCGGCAGGCCGCTAGTTACCGCGCAAAAACGGCAGGCCCGGGTGCAGATACTGCCCAAAATCATAAACGTAGCCGTCCGCTGGCTCCAGCATTCATAGATATTTGGACATTTGGCCTCTTCGCATACGGAATGCAGCTTGCGGCCGCGCATCATGCTTTTCAGTTCCTTGTATTCCTCACCCGTGTTCAGCGATATGCGAAGCCACTCCGGTTTTCTCTCCATCGTCTTACGCATCATTGTCCTCCTTGAGATTCGTCTGTTTGTTCCAATCGATCTCCGTCAGCGCCGTTTTCGGTCTTCCACCTTGCTTCGCCGCCGCGATAAAGATTTTCGGCAACAAGCAATCTGGTTTTCATTGTAAACTTATGCAGCCGATCGTTCAAGCTTTTAGACAAATTCGATCTTTATAAAAATGATGAAACGACCGTCAAACTCCTTCGTACAAAAGGTGAAGTTATTTAGATTGACCATCGAAACAATTCGGCTAACGGCATACCATTTGCGGAGGTGTATAGGGAAATGAAGGTAAGGGAGGAGCTGTCAAGACTAATGGCAGCGCCGCAAAATCAGCGGCTGGCAAACCTGCCGGGACACCGGCTTAGGATCGGAGTAATTACGGAGTTCGGACGTACAGTATGGGGAGATGAGGAAGCAGCGGACCATGCGCCGGACCGTGCGACGGATCATACGCTGGATCATGCGCTGGATCAAACATCGGATCATTCGCCGGGCCAAACAGCGGGCTACGCACCGGACCATACACCTGGCGTCCATGCACCGGATCATGCACCGGAGCAAGACTCTGATTTGTACGAAATCGGCTCCATCACCAAAACCATGACCGGCCTGCTGCTGTCCATCGGCGAAGAGAAAGGCCTGTGGCAGGCTGACAGTTCCCTGTCCGGCTGGGATGATGACCCATGGGCAGCCGGCGCTTTTGCCCGGGAAACCACGCTGAAGCATTTGGTGACACATACGGCCAATCTGCCGCGCGTTCCGCTGAACTTAACCGCGACAAAGCAGGACCGGCTTAATCCTTACGCCAACTATACCGGCACTCATCTGCGTGAAGCTTTAGCAAAAGAAACACCGAAACCCAAACGGAAGCACAGCTATTCCAATTACGGCTACGGTCTGCTAGGCTGGCTGCTGGCGCGGCGCATGGGACTTAGCCTGGAAGAAGCGCTGCGGCGCGAAATCTGGGAGCCGCTTGACATGGCGCATACAGGCATAAACGGAGCGGCGGCTAATACGGGAGCACTTTCCCCCGTATATAACAGCAAAGGCGAGCCTGTTCCCCATTGGCAGTTCCAGGACACAACAGCCGGTGCAGGCGCCGTTTATTCTTCCTTGGAGGATATGCTCAGCTATTTGAGCGTTTATCTTGGCTGTTCGCATTCCGATCCCGCCCTGGATTCTGCAATTGACCGGTGCCTGGAGCCGCATTACGAAATATTCCCCGGCAAAGGCGTCGCCGTAGGTTATGCCTGGATGCGCTACAAAGAAAAAGACGGAACGGCTACCTGGTGGCATAACGGCGGAACCTTTGGCTCCAGCAGCTTTATCGCATTCAACCGGGAAAAAGCAGCCGGTTTCGTCATCCTGTCCAATTACGGAACCGGACTTCTAAGCCAGCTGCCGCTGATCGGGCGGCGTGTCATGAACGTCGACAAGCTCGCCCGTCAGGTTACCGCTCTTTTGTTCTGAAGATATACCCAGCTAAAGATGCCAATGGAATGTTCTAGGAGCTATCCTTCACCACTCCAATCGTTAACCACGCCGCCTTGGCATTCTCAAAGATACAGAGCAAGCATCACCGTAAGTTCTGGCGCCGGCTCAGGTCCGGCGCATGTATGCACGAACAGTAAGCGGCGCGAATACCGCTACCAGCACCACCGCTCCGATAACCGAATAGACGAAATTTCCGCCGATTGTCCCGCTGTTGGTGAGTTCCCGGACGGCACTGATCAGGTGGGAGACCGGATTGACATCCGCCAGCCATTTCAGCCAGCCCGGCATCGTGTCTACAGGCACAAAGGCGTTCGACAGGAAGGTGAGCGGAAACAGCACAATCATTGAAATCCCCTGAACGCTCGAAGCGCTGCGGGCGATGACGCCGCAAAAAGCAAAAATCCAGCTGACCGCCCAGGACGATGCGATCACGAGCAGGGAAGCTGCCGCGACATAACCCAAACCGCCTTCCGGCCGGTAACCCATCAGGTAACCCATGGTGAAGGTCAACACCGTTGCAATTGTATAACGGACCGTATCGGCAAGCAGCGCACCGGCCAGCGGTGCAATCCGGGCGATCGGCAGCGATTTAAAACGGTCGAAGACGCCTTTGTCCATATCCTCCCGCAGCTGTACGCCGGTTACGATGGAGGTGGTAACTACGGTTTGGACCAATATACCGGGAATGATTACCGGCAAATAGCTCTGCACATCCCCTGATATAGCTCCGCCGAAGATGTAGGTGAACATCAGGGTGAACAAAATAGGCTGCAGCGTTACGTCAAAGAGCTGCTCAGGGGTCCGTTTGATTTTTAGCAGGCCTCTGTAAGCCATGGTAAGAGACTGGCGGACCGAAGCCCGGATCCCGGGACGCCGGGCCAACGGGTGACCGGAGGCGGAATGTGTCATATAGCTGCTCATACGGCTGCCCCTTCCTTCTGCCGTGCGTGCTCTTCCTGAGCGGCTGCAGGTGCCGATACGCCATGTCCTGTGATGCTTAAAAAGACTTCGTCAAGCGTCGGCTTCTGCACACTGATTTCGGCGAGCCCGATGCCCCCCGCCCGCAGCGCCACCAGCAAATCAGTGACCAGACCGGCCTCGGCCATCGGCGCTGTGATCAATCCGGCTTCGGGTATCACTTGGCTGCGCTCGCCCAACACCCGCTCAATCAACAGCCGGGCCGCTTCCGTCTGCCCCGGCTGCTCAACCCGCAGCTGAAGCGACGAGGTGCCAACCGATGTCTTGAGTTCATCAACAGTTCCTTCCGCCACTACCCGTCCGCGGTCGATAACCGCCACCCGGTCGGCCAGCTGATCAGCTTCATCCAGGTATTGCGTCGTCAGCAGAACGGTTGAACCTGCTTGAACGAGCCGGCGGATCGTGTCCCACATTTGTGCGCGTGTACGCGGATCCAGGCCGGTCGTAGGTTCATCCAGAAAAATAAGCGGAGGCCGCGCGATCAGGCTGGCCGCCAAATCGAGCCGGCGGCGCATGCCGCCCGAAAATGCTTTGAGCGGGCGGGCAGCCGCTTCCGTCAGTCCAAATTCCTCCAACAGCTCCGCCGCTTTGCGCTTCGCCTCAGACCTGCCGAGACCCAGCAGTCTGGAGAAAATCACCAGATTCTCCGTCGCGCTTAGCGATTCGTCCACCGAAGCGTATTGGCCAGTGACGCCGATGAGCTGGCGGACAATATGCGGTTCTTTTTGAATATCATGTCCAAAAATTGCAGCTGTCCCGCCATCAGCCCGCAGCAGCGTCGCCAGCATGCGGATTGTCGTCGTTTTGCCCGCTCCGTTTGGTCCAAGCACGCCGTATACCGTGCCTGCGCGCACCTTCAAATCCACCCCGTCAACTGCACGGTTTTGGCCAAAATTTTTGATTAATCCGCTCGCCTCCACCGCCCACTCCCGGTCAGCAGACGTATGTATTCCCTTCTGTTTCATTCCCCAGCCTCCTTGTTATGCTGCTCTTTCGTTCCAACCGCATGGCTGAAACGTCAACATCTGCATTGTAAAAAAAAAGGAGCCGGCAGGAAAACCTGCCGGAGAACGGTTCACGTATCGGTCTCGGGTTGGAGGCAGCGGGCTGAAACGCCGTTCCAGCCCATTTGCACGATGATTTCAGAGATGCCGAACGGTTGATTTTATGAGGCTTGGGGTGATTTTATGAGGGCAGAACACCCGCTGTGGAGAGGACGGTTAAGTATCGCAAATTTTGCGCTGGGCCAAAACAACATGGCACCCTCCCCGGGTGTCCTTCCCTTCCAGTTTGACACAGTGGAGCCGATGGCCGGTCTGGGCGGTAAACGACCCGCGGCTGTCCGCCCGGAACGTCTCCCGCCAAATCAGCCGCTTGCGTTCAGTCCACTCCAGCGTCAACTCTCCCTTCTCAACATGAACGTCATAGGATATCGTTATTGTGCTGTTTTTTTCGAGCATGAAGTTGTAAAACTCGGGTCCGGTAAAACTTTTGTAGGTAACGGTCAGTTCGTTTCCGGTATGCTTGTACACATAGGCAATTTTCTTGGTTGTTTTAAGCACGCCCAGCCTATTCAGCACAACTAGCAGGACTGCTGCCGTGATCACAACAATAATAAAGGATAACATCTGCTTTGGTCCCTCCAGTTAGGTTCGTATCCTTTTGCAGGTTGACGACTTGCCGCTGTCCAAAATAAATAACGCCGGCCCTTAAGGCTGGCGCATTTCCTCGCGTTTCATCTTACCGGACCACTGCTGTTCCATTCTACCGGCGCACTGATCTCGCCAACCGAAACCCCAAATCGTCGATCCGGAAAGTCGGATGGCTGCGCCTGCGGCAGGTCGCTCCGCAGCCCCTCGCCTCTTCCGCCCAGCTTCCCCCGCGAAAAATCCGATATTCCCCGTACACTCGCTCATCATACACGTCCCAGCACCATTCCCAGACATTGCCCAGCATGTCGAACAGTCCCCATGGATTCGGTTTTTTGCCGCCGACCGGGTGTGCTCTGCCTTCCGCGTTATCCCGATACCAAGCGATTTCACCGAGGTCGCCGTACCGGTAACCGTCCGTGTCCGCCTTGCAGGCATACTGCCATTCCGCTTCGGTGGGCAGCCGGTAACCGTCCGCTTTCCTGTTCCATATAACCCGCACTTCCTGCGGGTCAATCACATAGCACTCCTGCAAACCTGCATGACGGGAGAGAATGTTGCAGAATTTCACCGCATCAAGCCACGACAAATTCACGGCCGGAGCCAGCGGATCACCCGGCAGGGTTTTATTGGGCTGAACTTCACCCGGCAGAGCTTCATCCAGCAGGACGGGCATAGAGCTGTACTGCGCATTCGTAACCGGGACAGCCGCCAGCCAAAAATCATCTACCTCCGCCGTCCAAACCGCCTTCGTCCGGTCGTCCCTCAGCTTCACCTCGCCGGCCGGTATCCGGATCATGGCCGGTTCCATCCACAGCTGTACCTCGGCACTCCTGTTTTCCGCGTTCCGCACGTTATAGTGCACTCAGCTTAGCAATGGCCTCCTGCTCGGTCGGCAGGAAAAACACATCGGCGCCATGGTTGCATTCGTAAATGAAATCCCGGAGACTTTTGCTGGTATAACCCGAGAAGTCGCCGACAATCGCCGCCTTCACATCATAATTGACGAACTTTTGCAGAATCTCTCCCGCCAGCCGGGTCTTCAGGTCAAAAAACCGCTCATCCAGCAGTGCTTTCTCCAGCACAATCCGGTTGCAGCCCGTCTCATAGCTTACCGTTGCTATCATGTCCAGCGCCGATTGTACATCGCTTATCACAGCTTCTCCGCCGGCTTCTCCGATGTGAACTACGGCAATTCCGCCGCCTGCATCCACTCTCGTAATTTTCATTTCCGTTTATCCTCCTCATTGCGGTCTGAGCCGCTTATTGTTTGGGTCAATCTGCTTACATAATTCTCCCCGATTTGCCGGTTATCCTCCGCATCCGCTGGAAGCACACCAGCCACCCGGAAAAAACTGAGTCCAATTACCATCGCCAGCATACCGTAAGCGGCATCCGCCGGTTCCGCTACGGCCATCTGTCCTGACTGGTTCCCGTATTCGAAGATCCGGGCGATCCCGCGCAGATTGTCCGGATAACTTTCCGCTGCAACGTTCCGTATATTCGGGTCTGTCATCGCTTTCGAAAAAAACTGGACAAACAGCCGCGCCTGATCCTCCAAAGGGATCGCCATCTGCTCCGCTCCCTCCAGCTCCGAGACATTAATTGCCCGTCCGGATGGTTCACGGTAGGGAGGCAGCAGCTGGTTCAGCACAATATCCAGCATCTCGCCAGCGGCCATGCCGGGACGGATTTCGGACTCGATTTTTCGTCCATAGTAGGCCATAAATGCTTTAAACGCCTCTACGGTCAGCTCATCTTTATTTTTGAAATAATAGACTACGACACCCTTGGAACAGCCTGCATACTCCGCCACTTTATCCAAGGTCATGCCTTCCATCCCGCGCTCACTGATGCAGGTTAAGGTGGCATTGATCAGCTCGGCCCGCCGGCGGGGTTCCATTCCTATTTTCGGCATCTGTCGCCGCCTCCTTTTTTATACTGAACGGTCAGAATAAAAAAAGTGTACATAATCTCCCCAGGTTTTGTCAATCCGCTTAACCTCAGAAAATCCCCACCTTAAAGTTGAACCTTAAAGTACGGGAGTAATTAATCGGAAAATAAGAGCTTGCGGTATCAAGGTTATCCCCTGCTCAACCGGAAGATTGCATGAATGTTGTATGATCAAAGGCATAAAGGAAAATAAGGAGGAGACTTACGTGGGAAAAGGGAGTTTTACTTTCACGCCGAACCGGAGCTTTGAGCCCGGTGAAAAGATTACTTTCGGCCAGTATCCGCAATCTGAAGACGGGAGCAAGCTGCCGATTGTTTGGCGTATTCTCGAAATTTCAGGCAGCAAATGTTTTTTATTGAGCGAAGATATTTTGGACTGCAAGCGGTATCACGGCAAAAGTGCGGATGTTACCTGGCGGGATAGCCCAGATATCACATGGCAAGATTGCGATTTGCGCAAGTGGCTGAACGATGAATTTTATCACGCCGCTTTCAGCGCAGCAGAACAGGAATATATAGCAACCGTACATTGTACAGACAATGGAGCGGACAGTCCGGATACGGAGGACAAGGTGTTCGTGCTCAGCGTTGCCGAACTAGAGAGATTTTCTGAACTGCATGGCAGGGAATTGCGGCGGGCCGTTGGGACGGACTTTGCCAAATTAAAAAAAGCCGACGGATGCAGCTTGTATGTATATGACAAGTCGAACAAAGAGAACTACATCGTTAGAGACGGCAAAGAGGCCGCCTGCTCCTGGTGGTGGCTGCGGACCCGGGGGAATAAGCCTTCGCGTGCTTATTTTGTCGGTCCAGGCTGCAGTATCCGCAGTTATGCCAATGTCAGCTTGGCCCGTGACGGCGTTCGTCCCGCACTTATCCTGCGTCTTCCCTAAATAGAGGAGAACCATGCATCCTCAATAAAAATGCTAGGGGCGCCGCGCTTCTCCTGAAAGGCCTGCATCCAGGAAGCCCGCGCGCTCCCCTATGCAGTTTAGGTTTCTTATACTCCTATGTGCCTCTTATGTTTCTTATGTTTCTTATGTTTCTTATGTTTCTTATGTTTCTTATGTTTCTTATGTTTCTTATGTTTCTTATGTTTCTTATGTTTCTGCTGCCTCCACTGCTTCTGCTGTTTCTGCTGTTTCTGCTGTTTCTGCTGTTTCTGCTGTTTCTGCTGTTTCTGCTGTTTCTGCTGTTTCTGCTATTTCCCCGCACTCTCCGTAATCCCGGCTGGCAGGTATACCTCAAACCTGACTTCAGGCAGTTCAGCGGCCGCCGTTTCGATCAGCGGTTTCACAACCTCCCAGTCCAGTCCGCCAAGCCCGCAGCCTAAAGCAGGCACAGCGACGGAGCGTATCCCATGCTGGCGAAGTGTCTCGGTTAATCCGGCTAATCCGTTCCGGATATCCTCCAGCTTGGATTTGCCCCGCCAATGGCGTTTGGTCGGAAAATTAATAATCCACCGGGAAGCCGAGTCCGTATCTACAGGAACGGCCAACATCCGGCCCGGGGCCATCTCTCCCGCTGCACAAGCCGCTGCATAATGTTCAAAGTTACCAGGGTACGCCTGTTTAAACTGCAGGGCAATCCCCTTGCCCATTACCCCCATACAATTCACGGCGTTGACCAAAGCTTCTGCCTCCGACTCCAGTAAATTCCCTTGCTTGTATTCCAGCATATTCCCACCACCCTCGAATGTATGTTCCCATACTACCGGACCCGTAATATTTTGTCAATTCGCCCGCGGCTCCTATTCTGTCCTAGCATGCGAGGATGAACGGTGACCGTTATCATGATACGTCCTAGCCCTTGGGGATGAGCAGTGAACGTTCTCCATGGTACGTCAGCACCAGTTTATGCATCGCTCTCGTACAAGCGATATACAGCAGGCTCCGGTCCAGCTCGTTATCATAATTTGAAGCATTCACAAAAGGCACGAGCACCTGGTCGAACTCCAGCCCTTTTGCCATATGGACCGTGGTCACTATAACGCCCTCTTCAAACTTGACACTATCAAAATCCAGCAGCAATACGCCGCTGCCATTCGAATGCAGCAGCTCATGCAGCGCCCGGGCCTGGGTTTGCGTCTTGCAGACGATCCCCAGCGTACGGTAGTGGGCGGATGTCCGGAAAACGCCGATCAGCTCTCGTATCTGCTCCACTTCTTCTGGCTCATCGGCCGAAGACAGCATTTCAGGAACGGCTCCATGCCGTTCGATCGGAACGATGCGGCTGTTAGGCGCGATTTTTTTGGCAAAGTTGATGATTTCGACAGTGGACCGGTAGCTTTTGAGCAGATGGACCGTGTCGGCTTCGGGAAACACCTGCTTGATGCCGCCGATGGAAGAAGAGGAATACGGATTTACAGACTGATTGGCATCCCCCAAAATCGTTTTCCGGCACTTGAACAACTCGCCGAGCACCTTGTACTGAACTGCGGTGTAGTCCTGCATCTCGTCAATGACCAGATGCTTGATTTCCTCATACCCCTTCGCCCCCTCCAGCTGCAGCTTTAAATACAGGAGCGGAAAAACATCGGAATATTCCAATTTGCGCGGCTTTAGCCGCATAAACAGCTCCGGTCTGCCCGCCTCGGCATAAAATTGCTGATAGAAGGCGAGCAGGTTTGGAAGCTTCAGCATTTTTTTGACCGCAGCCTTGATTTTATTTGTGTCTGCTGTCTTTAGCCTGCCTCCGTCGCTGTCGCGCGCATTGGAAGCAACCGATGCCGCCGTCTTGTCCACTCTGCGTTTTAACGGAAGTCCGGCGAAGGATTGATACGCCTCCGCAATCCGCTCTGCAGAGATATGAAGATTTGGAAAACCGATTTCAACCGGACAAAAATAGCGGCCGCTTGCCTCCTCCACAAACGCATCTATACGGTGAATGATCTCGATCCCCGCTTTGCAGCGGATACGTTCAATCCGGTCAGGGCCGCAGGACTCCGTCAGCTCCGCCACCTGCTCGTGGAACGTCTGAAACTCGCAAACCCCGGCAAGCTCGGCCGCCGCAATGTCCTCCATGCCAAGCTCTGCAATTGGCTCTTCCCCAAGTTCGGGCAGCACGTTGGAGATGTAGTCGGCAAACACCTTGTTCGGCGACAAAATCAGGATGTTATGCGAATTAACCGACGCCTTATGCCTGTACAGCAGATAAGCGATCCGGTGCAGCGCGACGGACGTTTTGCCGGATCCGGCCGCGCCTTGAATAATCAGTTCGCGGGACGATTCGTTTCGGATGATATCGTTTTGTTCCTTTTGGATCGTGGCGACGATATCCTTCATTTTCTCGTCCGAGGTTCGGCTGAGCTCCCGTTGAAGTACATCGTCATTGATGTTCATAGCGCTTTCGATCATGTATTCCATTTGCCCCTGCTGAATCCGGTACTGCCGTTTTAACTCCACTGTTCCCTCAATTTGGCCTTGCGGCGCTGTATAGCGCGCCGGCCCCAGACTATAATCGTAGAACAGGCTGGCGACGGGCGAACGCCAATCATAAATTGCATATTCCTGCCCAGTCTCTTCGTCAAATGCAGTTACACCGATGTAATAAGTCCCCCCTGCTCTCTGATCATCAGCCTGAAAATCAACTCTGCCAAAATAAGGCGATGACAGCAGCTTCTGCAATCTGCTGCGTTTCAGCACCGCGTTTTCTCCCCTGTCGATGGCCAAGGAAATGTCAACGACATTGGCGGCACGTTCGGCGGGATCCAGCTGATCCCGGTTCTCCCAGACATATTGTTTGGCCAACACAATATCCCGGCCTGCCGTCCGGATCCGCTCGTCCAGCGCTTCGGCCGCCCCGCGGATTCTGGCGAGCATATCGTCCAAAAATCTTCTTTCTTCCTTCTCCGTAGCATGAATGGTCATCGCTTCTCCCTCTATTCTTGAAAAATGTAATTCCAAGTATAGAGAAAACAATAAAAAAATATAGACTTATTCTTTCCGGCGAATTATCATGTAATTATCGTGGGTCCAAAAAAGGGTATACAATTTTAGTAACGGATGGTCAACGCCTCGACTTCTTTTGTAGAAGCAGGGGCGTTTTTTGCGATATTCCCAGCCGCTCGCTCAACAACAATTCCATCCATGACGTCCTAGCCCCATCGCATAAAAAACAGGCGCCGGCATTTTGCCGGCGCCCTGCTGCATCCAACCTTTAATTCACGGAATGTTGTCCTGCCCGTCCCCGGCTTGTATATTCCGTGAGAAAATACAGGAATGCGGCCAGCGGAACACCTGCGCCAATCAGCGCTGTCAACCCCCAGCCCCCGTTAGCATAAGCCCAGCCGCCAAGCGAGGAGCCAATCGCTCCGCCGATAAAAAACACCGCCATAAACAGCCCGTTCAGACGTCCTCTCGCCTCATTCCCCAGCGAATAAATCGCACGCTGCCCGATGACCAGGTTACCCGACACGGCCATATCCAGCAGGATCGCGGCGGCGACGAGCAGCGCCAAGGACACGGCCGAATGACTGCGGACGAGATACGTCAGCACAAAAGATAGTACGGCAATGCTCATAGCAATACCGGTTAACCGCCCGCTCCAGCCTTTATCCGCAAGCCGTCCGGCAATCGGCGCCGCAACGGCTCCCCCTACCCCGGCCAGCGCAAACAACGCAATTCCCTGCTGAGACATCCCAAAATCGTCCGCAAGCCGCAGCGGGACAACCGTCCAGAAGAGGCTGAACACCCCGAACAAACTGGCTTGATAGATGGCCCGGCGGCGCAGGATTGGGGTGTTTTTGAACAAGGTGCCCAGCGATACGATTAGCGCCCCGTAGCTTAATGCAGGCGAAGGTTTACGCTCCGGAAGAACCCGCGCCAGCACCAGCGTCAGCAGCGCAATAACGCCGGCGGACAGGGCAAACACCGCCTGCCAGCCCCAGATGCCGGTCAGGAAGCTTGCTACAGGCCGTGCGAACATAATCCCAAGCAGCAGCCCGCTCATTACATTGCCCACCACTTGGCCGCGCTGGCTGTCGGATGCCAGGAAGGAAGCATAAGGCACCAGAATTTGCGCGGCAACCGATCCAAGCCCGATAAAGAAAGACGCGGTTAGGAACAGCGCTCCCCCGGTCGTAAAAGCAGCCGCTAACAGCGCAGCAATCACAGCAAGCAGTGAAATGACGGTCAGCCGGCGGTTTTCTACCAAATCGCTGAGCGGTACGATAAACAGCAGTCCGATTACGTAGCCGACCTGTGTCAAAGTGACGATCAATCCCGCTGATTCCAGCGAAAGGCCCGTTGCTTCGCTGATCGGGCCAATCAGCGTTTGGGAATAATACAGGTTAGCCACGATCAGGCCGCAGGCAGCCGCCAATAAAAACATCAGCCAGCCCGGAATCCGCCGTCCTTCGTCCGCTTGTTTCTTAGTCATTGTAATTCCTCCTCTTTCACTCCATTTTAAATACTGTACGTTCAGTTCACTAATTCATGTCTAAATAATATACTGAACGTATCGTTTTGTAAATAGGTTTTTTTAATTCTTTTTTTGGTATAATAAACGTATCGTTTTTATGTATACAGGGAGGACATGCCTATGACCGCCAAGCGGGGACGTCCGCGCAATCCGGATACCCAACAATCCATCATCACTGCATCGTATGAACTGCTGCTCGAAGAAGGCTTCGCCTCGGTTACTGTAGAAAAAATCGCGGAACGCGCAGGCGTCAGCAAAGCCACCATCTATAAATGGTGGCCTGGGAAGGCGGCCGTTGTCATGGACGGTTTTCTGGCCGCGTCAACCGAAAGACTGCCGGTACCCGATACAGGTTCGGTACGGGAAGACATTCGAATTCACGCGACCAACCTGGCCCGGTTTCTGACCAGCCGGGAGGGCCGGGTGATCAAAGAGCTGATCGGGGAAGGCCAATTCGATCCCAAAGTGGCGGAAGCCTACCGCGCCCGGTATTTCCAGCCCCGCCGGCTGGAGGCCAAACAGATGCTGGAGCGCGGCATAAGCCGGGGAGAGCTGAAGAAGGAGCTGGATACCGAGCTGTGCATCGATCTGATGTATGGTCCGATTTTTTACCAGCTGCTGGTGTTAAGCGACACGCTGGAGGAAACATATGTCGAGAACATCGTCCGGACTGCATTTGCGGGAATTGCCCCGGATGAACAAGCTGAGTGAGCAAAATCCGTTCGTGGTTACCCCTTCGAACACACAGCAAAAAGAGGACAAACCGAAGTTTCCGGCTGGCCTCTTCCTACAAAAAAGAATCTGCCCGGCTGGTGTATTGTCCCGGCCTGGCAGGTTTTTGTCTATTCGGGGTTACTCTTCGACGATGCCGATCAGGAATCCGTCGTATCCTTTACCCCCCACCGTCTGTATCGCGGTTGCGGTTAACCGGGGTTCTGCGGAGATCAGATCAAAAAAGGTTCGCACCCCCTGCACCCGGGGATCACCGCTGTTTTCTGCTACAATCTCCCCATCACGGATGACGTTATCGCCGATAATGACCGTACCCGGATGCGCAAACCGAAGCGCCCATTTTAAATAACCAGGGTTGTTGGGTTTATCCGCATCGATAAAAATCAGATCAAACGGCTCGGTTCCTTCCTCTTCCATCCGGGCCAGCTCCATCAATGCTTCCCCGTTTCGCAGCGTGATTTTCTTTTCCACCCCGGCCCGCTTAAAATTAGACCGAGCTGTCTGTGCAGCGCCAGGATCGATCTCGAGCGTCACCAGCTGTCCGCCTTCGGGCAGCGCCCGGGCCAGCCAAATGGTGCTGTATCCTCCAAGTGTGCCGATTTCCAGTATGCGTTTGGCTCCTTGCATCCTTGCAAAGATCTGCAGCAGCTGACCTTGGCCAGGAGTCACGTCAATTTCCGGGAGCCCGGCCTCTTTGTTAGCGGCCAGCACCTCATCCATAATGGAATCCTGCGGGATGAGACGCTCCGTAAGGTAGTCATCGACCTCTGCCCATCGTTTATTTTGCGTCATACCAACACGCCCCTTCTCAAGAATTTGACTTCCTGAGTTCACTATACGTCAATATAAATTATAAATATAATATATGTTAATCGTATAATCATAATTTAAATATATGAATAGAAAAGGATGATCCGATGAATCTGCATGCCCTGCGCCTCTTCCACACCGTTGCGTCTACCGGCAGTGTCACACGCGCTTCGGAGCTGCTAAATATCAGCCAGCCTGCGATTACAAGTCAGATCAAGAAGTTTGAAAGCGAGCTTTCCCTCACGCTGCTTCGTCCGCAAGGAAGAGGAATCGCTTTGACCAGCGCCGGCGAGAACGTCGCCATGCTGGCCAAACGGTTATTTGGCGTCGAGCAGCAAATCGAGCAGTACGCCTCTGATTATGCATCGGGCTACAAGGGTTATGTCCCCGTCGCCGCGACCTATTTGCCTTCCCATTATCTGTTGCCTGCATGGATCGCCAAGTTCAAGCAGCAGTACGAGCAGGTAGAAATGAATATCCTGACTACCAACTCCAGCGATGCGCTTAACAAGCTGCTGCAGGGTGAAGCCGACATCGCCATATACGGAGGCATGCCGGAGGATCATCCGGACACGCTTACGACGGAGCATTTATTCCGGGATGAACTGTGGTTCGTGGTCGCGCCTGGGCACAGGTACGCCAACTGCACGATTTCTTTGGCAGAGATGATGAAGGAGCCTTTCGTGATGCGGGAGGAAGGCAGCTCGACCCGGGCAAGACTGCTGGCGTTATGCCGGACCTACAACGCTCCAATGCCGCGCATCAGTCTGCAGTTCAACGGACTGCACGAAGCCATTCAGGCGGTTATTGCAGGATACGGGGCCAATTTTGTTTCTTCGCTTGTGGTAAAAGAGCATGTGGACCGTGGAGCCTTATGCCGGGTACATGTGACGGACGTTCATTTGGAGAATACGATCGCCATCTGTACGCGCAAAAATGAGACGCTGTCCGCTGCGGCCCAGCATTTTATCGAAACCGTCCGCCGAAATCCGCATAAGGGAGCACTTGACAAATAAGGAACCGAATCGCCATAATATAATTAGTTAAGCGATTAACTATTTAGGTTTAGGGAGGTGTAACCGATTGGATGATCTGCAGGATTACGTACTGGATCTGCCGCTGCCAAACCGCGTTTTCTTTACCCTGGTCGAGACCACGGCTCAATTGGTGGATGTTTCCGAGAAGTATTGGCAGTCCCATGGTTTGAACGGAGCCAGAATACGCATCCTGGTGGAACTGATGAAAGAAGGCGGCACCCTGCTCCCCTCCCGGCTGGCACAGCAGATCGGCGTAACCAAAGCCAACATCAGTTTGCTCCTCGTCCCGCTGGAGAATGAAGGCCTTATTCGCCGGGACAGCCATCCCCAGGACGGCCGTAAGTCGGTGATCTCAATAACAAACACAGGCCAACACCTGCTGATGCAGCATCTGCCTGTAAACAGACAACAGGTTGCCGGCAAAATGAAGGCATTAAACGACAAAGAATTAACACAGCTTCTGGCCTTACTCCGGAAATTACGCGAAGGATAAAGGGTTGGGCAGGCGTTGCGGTGTCCAGCGCCGCGGCTGTCCAACGTTTTTGTCCAATGTCCGGCGCCGCAGGAAATGCAACGTTTTTCGTCCAATTAGTTTAGCGCTTAACTAAATTTCGACAAAGAAGGTGCCGAAACATGTCTATTCTCATCACAGGTGCAGCCGGGAAACTCGGAAGGCTGGTCATCAAGCAGCTCCTTCCCCTGGTTGGGCCCGGTCCAATCGTTGCGTGTGTCCGCCAGCCGGAATCGCAAACTGCATTGGAGGACCTGGGAGTCACCGTCCGCATGTGCGACTACGATCATCCCGGTTCTTTACAGCAAGCCTTTGCAGGAGGGTCAACTCTTCTGCTGATTTCAAGTCCGCATCCCGACGATACGGTCCGTCTGCGGCAGCACGCCCATGTAATTGAAGCAGCGAAGCAGGCGGGTATCAGCCAACTATTATACACCAGCTTTGCTTTTCCGGAAAAAAGCGGCATTTCGCTCACCTATCTGCATTTGGCTACGGAATATGCGATCCGCACAACGGGCATCCCCTACACTTTTTTACGGAATGGGCTCTACACGGACTTTATCAGTGCGCTGGATCTAAATTCAGCCATCGCTTCGGGCCATTTGCGGGTGAATCCGGGACCATGGGCGTTCAACTCGGTTACGCGTGACGATCTGGCTGCCGCCGCCGCAGCCGTAATAACCGGGCAGGGTCATCACAACAAAACTTATGAGCTTGCGTCACCAAACGTATGGACCTTCGACGAGCTTGCCAGCATCCTGTCCGAGCTGACCGGCCGCCCCGTCTCCCTGGATCAGAGCGCGGAGGTTTCTCATTGGATTTTCAGCTTTTTAAAACGGATCGACACCACTTCGACCTCTACCGATCTGGAAAAGCTGATTGGCCGCCCGGTAACCCTGCTGAAAGACAGCATCAGATCCCTAATCGAGATTTAGAATTTAGGATTTAGGGTTCCAGGACCGGCCGATCAGCCAGGAAAACAGGGAGCTTAATTTAACCGGTTGACCAGCTCGTATTTATTTCCGCACGGGTCTTCAAAATAAACAGCATAATAGGTTGGACTAATCGGGAAAAGCCTAGGGCCGTCGTTGATCACACCGCCGCTTTCCTTCACCACTTTTGCAATATGGTCGACCTCCGCATGATCGTTGGCCCAGAAGCCGATGAGGTTTTCGTTAGGTTTATGATTGGGGTCTTCTGTAATGGCAAAATAGGCGGCGCTGGGCAATTCCCCATCTGCGGCAAATACTCTCCAGTTGGCGCTGTGAAAGGTACGGGTAAAGCCCAGTTCAGGCAGAAGCTTTTCGTAAAACGGTAAAGCGTCCTCCAAACGGTTGACTCGAAGATCGATATGGCTGAATCGGTTCATAGGTTCTCAGCTCCTGATATAAACAGATAGATTAATGTCCTTAGTTTTGTAGTGCACTTTGTTAATTACGAAGTAACCTGTACTAGAATATTGCTCATCACTCGAAAACATCAACGTAAAATTCTGCACAACTGTTAATCCAGATACAAAATCTCAATCTCGCCCGGAGCGAAGGATTGCTCTGCGTAATTTCCCCCCCAATCACAAAGCGATCTCAAAATGGGTTCAAGTGATTGACCCAGTTCCGTCGTTGAATATTCCACCTTAGGCGGTACCTGATTGTACATCTTTCTGCGAATTAATCCGTCTGTTTCCAGTTCACGAAGTGTTTGAATCAGCATCTTTTGCGATATATTATGAACGAGTCGCTTAAGCTCTCCCGTCCGTTTAGGTCCTTTTATTAAATAGTACAGAACAAGCCCCTTCCACTTTCCTCCGATAACCTCTAGTGTAACTTCCAGTTCACAGAAAAATGTTTTCATATCAATGCACCATCTCCCGACCTAAGAATATCCCCTTCATGTATCGCTTGATCCTTCAAGGATCACTGAAGGAAAAATTGAACGTTACATGGAGGGGATAATACAATCGCATTTAAGTTGATTTAAAAATCTTTGTCGTTTGAAAATTATTATGTCCTGGTTAAACTTGAGCTACTCCGCCATCTACGAATAATTCAACGCCGTTCATATAGCTGCTTTCATTAGAGGCTAGGAACATGACAGCATTGGAGATCTCTTCAACCTGCCCCACTCTGCCGAGCGGAATATCATTTTTTGCCTGTTCCAGGAGTTTATCTAGTTCAGAGCCAAATAACTCATCGTACGCCGGCGTTACGACTGTTCCCGGACTAAGGATGTTTATACGAATTTCGGTCCCTCTCATATCAAGAATCCAGCTGCGGACGAGCTGTCTGATCGCTGCCTTGGATGCACCATAGATACTAAACGCTGGCATCCCCGTCGAGCCAGCAGTGGATCCCGTTAGAATAATCGAACCTCTTTTATTTGGGAACAAAGCTAATGCCTTTTGTACTGTAAAGATGGTTCCTTTCACGTTGACATCGAAAGTCTTGTAGTATTGTGCTTCTGTAATTTCTCCTAATGGAAGCAATGACCCTAGTCCGGCATTTGCAAAGAGAATGTCCAAGTGTCCCTTTTCTCGCTTAACTGTTTCGAATAATATATCTAGATCTTCCGATTTAGATATGTCACCTCGGACACCTGTAACATTCTTTCCGATCTGCTTTACTGCTTCATCCAGTTCACGTTGTCTGCGTCCCGTGATAAAAACGTAAGCCCCTTCTTTTACGAACTGTTGTGCCGACGCGAGACCAATGCCGCTTGTACCTCCGGTTACAACTGCTACCTTCCCGTCAAATTTCCCCATTCTATAACACTCCTTTTATAATGATTTATATGGTGCAGGATGCTCTGTCTGCCTCATGAACCTCCTATGAACGATAGTATGGGGGAAAAGTTACAAG
Source organism: Paenibacillus nanchangensis (assembly GCF_046543445.1). Classification (NCBI taxonomy): domain Bacteria; kingdom Bacillati; phylum Bacillota; class Bacilli; order Caryophanales; family Paenibacillaceae; genus Paenibacillus; species Paenibacillus nanchangensis. The sequence continues at coordinate 159,732 of NZ_JBHOFD010000003.1, read as the reverse complement.
AAAAACAGTACCCACTTTTTTGTGATATAGTCACCAAAAAGTGATAATTGAGGCGGCACAAGCGTTTGTTTTTACAGCCTAACAGGTGGAATTGAGCTCCATTAAGTTTGAGTTAGGTACCCCTAACTATCATATCAGGCTTATCATAATCCACATGATGGTTGGCTCCAATCATTCTGCCCGGCTCCCATGGTGTTCGTCTGCTCCTTCCGGTAAATTGATCCCAATAGAAAAAACGCAGTCTACAGGCTGCGTTAGACCACGTTTGTTCAGAGCTGTGTTGTAAGGCTGCTTAATCAGATACTCTGTCCTTCAATTACTCCTGCGGATACGTCCTGCAGACCGTTACTCCTGCGGGTACATCTCCTGCAAAAACTGTACGGATTCACGGATCAGCTGCTGCAATACGTCGATCCGGATATCGTCAACTTTATTGATATATACACACGCTTTCCCTGCTGTGTGCTTGCCGAACTCCTGCAGCAGGGCTTCCCGCCGGGTATCGCCTGTTGCAAAATACAAACTGATTTTGGCCTTCCGGGGCGAAAACCCAACCAGCGGCGCGTCCCCTTCATGGCCGGTTGCATACTTGTAGTGATAGGATCCAAAACCGATGATGCTCGGTCCCCACATTTTGGCCGGAAATCCGGTTGTCTCGCTGAAAATATCCAACAGCTTGTACGCATCCTCACGCTTCTTGAGGTTGTCTACCATTTCAATAAACTCGATTATGCTGTTTTCGGTTTCTTTTGTTTTCAGTTCGTACATGAAGGTTCCTTTCCCCGTGCGATTTTGGATGTAACGTAGCATCCGGAGGAACGGCTTGTCAAGGGCGGAGAAGCGGCTTGGCCGACTTAGGCCTACTCGCAGCCCCCTGCAGGCGGTCCCCGCCAAGGAGAGCACCCCCGGGAACCGCCAAACGGGATAGGGTTAAAAAACTACTTTAGCTTCTGCACGCTGACAGCGATTTGTTCAAGCTCCTTTGCGCTCACTTTGCCGTCCGGCGAGCTGAGCGTCACGAAACGGTCGTCCAGCTGGAAGCCGAGCAGCGGCGTTTTGTCCGGTGTATACCATTTTGCGGCGGTTCCGTTGGACAGCTTGACCCCCTTGGCCGCGTAACCGCCGGAGTAATCGCGTGGAGATACGCTGACCGTCATGTGGGTGAACCGCAAGGTTACACCGTCGCCCGCGCCTACACTTACATAGGCGTCTCCCTTAGCCGCCTGGACCGGAGCATAGGCGGTCTCAAAACCATCGAACTGGGCAAAAGCCGCTTTGATCGCCTTTTTTTGCTCAGCGGAGTAGCTGACGGAGACCAAATCCGATACCGCGCCGGTTTCGCCGCCATCGCTTCCATTGCTGATACTGCTGCTGCCAATCCGCACCTGTTTGCTGCCTGCGTCATACGTAACCGGTACATCCAGCGCATCCGACAGCGCCCGGACCGGCAGATAGGTCAAATTGTTGTACGTGATGGCGGTCAGCGATTTGCCGCTGCCGTCTTTTGGCGTAAAGGCTTGGCCGTCTACCTGGAAAGTGATGGTGTGGTTCAAATAGGCGGTGATTTTATCCAATTGGGTTCCGGCATAAACGCCGGCGGCACCCGTTAACGTCATTCCAAGTACCAGCGTAGTTAATACTGTTTTTTTCATAAGGGCATGTTCCTCTCTAAATGGATATTATTTAAAATCAATAATCACCGTGGCGCTTAACTCCTGTTTGTCCTGAAACGTTACCCCAAGCCGCGTTCCGGACGGATTCCAGCTCAGCGGATAGGTTGGAAAATACGACGGGCCCACAGGCGAGACAAGCCCGGATGACGAATTGAACACGTAGACGCCGTTCATGCCGCCTTTTTCTTCCGTATAAACGGCGAATGCCAGCTTGGACGAGTCAGCGGACCAGGACAGATACGGCAGCAGGTCCCCTTCGGCAATCAGCGACCCCTGCAGGTTGCCTTCATAATCGTAAATGAGCAGCTTGAGCGTTCCTTCACTATCCGCAGCGGAGACGGCGATGCGTTTTCCGTCGGGCGACAGCTGAAACTCCTGAACCTGTTCGACAAGGGTATCGGGCTCAGGCTGTTCCGGTGTAAACCGCTTCAGCTTCCCCTCTCCATCGGTGTAGTAGATGTATCCGCCGCCTGCTGTAAACTGGTGAAAAACACTCTGCGCTGCTGCTTCGTCGCGCAGTTCGATTTTGTTTTTTGAGCCGTCCTTTCCGATCGCCCAAATCTCGCCCCGGCCTTCCATCGACCCGGCTGCCAGCACATAAACGCCGTCGTTCAGCCAGCCGCCGGATTCAAGATAATTATCTACCTGCACAGGGATAATGTTTCCGGTCGCCTGATCCTTCAGCGTGTTCTCTGCGGTATATTTGTTTTTCCAGGTCTGGATGAACAGCCTGCCGCCGGATGGCGAAGGGAAAGCTTTGACGTACGGGAACCCTTCGTGCTGGGCTTCAGCTGCCGGGAGCTCCGTTTGAGCGCCGGTATTTACGTTCACCTTGCTCCATTTATAGGTGTACTGGGCTTCTTCGGTGTCCGTCGCCGCCTTGGTCCGGGTTGTCGTCATAATGACGGCTTCATCATCCGACAGCCAGCGCTCGATATTCGCTCCCTGCAGGCGATGTACGGCTTTGACTGCCGCAGCACCCGTCCGCTCGGCCTTGGGGGCTGCGTTCTCTTTGACGACGGTAAGCTCGCGTTTGCCGTTCGCCGAGGATTCGGCTTCGTGCGTAGCATCGCCGGAAGCCGCGCCGCAGCCGCTAAGCAGGCCGGCCATCAGCATCAGCGACAACCCGAGGCCTGCGGCTTCCTTTCCTTTTGACATCTTCATCCCCCCCTGTGACTACAGTATAATGAGCCGATATTTCATCCGCATATCCGGCTTGTTTCCAACTTGTAAACAATGCAAACAGCCCGGAAGTCTAATCGGACTCCGGGCCCCCGCCTACGCCATTCTCCGCCGGACGTTCATTCGGCAAAAACAGCCGGAAAACCGAGCCCGAAGCTCCCGACTCCGCCAGCAGCAGCTCTCCGCCCTGCTTGCGGGCAAGACTGCGCGCCAGCGGCAGGCCCAAACCGGTACCGCCGCTCGTGCGGGAACGGTCGCCGCTTACCGTGTAAAACGGCTCAAAAATCAGCTCCCGCGCTTCCGGCGGAATCCCGGGGCCAGTGTCGGCTACTTCGACCATCCAGAAGGTGCTGTTTAGCGGATTTACAGGGTCCGGGCGGGCCGTCAGGTCAGCTGTCTCTGCCGGACCTGAAGCGGCTAATCCCCCTGACCTTTCACCCGCCGAATCTGGGAGCGCCGCCGGACTTGACAGGTCTTCCGGTTCTCTCACCGAAAGCCGGATCGAACCGCCGGGCCGGTTGTATTTGATGGCGTTATCGAGCAGATTCAGCATAATATGCATCACATTGTCCGGATCGGCCCAGGCGCTGCCGCCGCGCAGCTCGGCGGTCACTTCAATCTCTTTGGCCTCGGCCTTCGCCTTGATCCGGCTTAACGCGTGTTCAAGCAGCGGCGTTAACTCCACCTGCTGCCCGCGTGTTTCAAAATCGTACACATCCATAGCCGACAGCTGCAGCGCGCGCTCCACCAGGCTGAGCAAACGCTGTGCTTCGGAGCGGATGACGCCGGATGCCTCCGACAGCAGCGCCGGATCGTCGCCGTACATTTCCAGCAGGTCCGCGTAAGCCAGGATGGAGGTCAGCGGGGTTTTCAGTTCGTGGCTGATGTTGCCGATAAACCGTTTTTGCTGCTGCTCCAGCTCCCGCAGCTGCCGGGCCGTCTCCTGCAGCTTACGTTTTTCCTCGTTCAGTGCCCCGACGGAAGCGGCGATGCTGCCGCTCATCTCATAAATACCGCGCGCCAGCTGACCCAGCTCGTCCCTGCGGAAGGAAGAAGGCGCTGCCGGATAGCGGCCCTGTCCAATCGCCTTCGCTTCTTCATTCATGCGCCGGATGACGCCGACCTGCCGCCTGACGAGCAGGAACACGGCTGCGAATCCCGCCGCTAGCATCCCGGCCCCCGCCACCAGAAACAGCTTGCGGATCTCTTCATAAAAAGCCTGCTGCTCAGCAAGCGAAGCATGAAACTGAATCGTGCCGATCCGGTTCTCTTCACTGTAGAGCGGAGCCAAATAAAGCAGGGAACTTCCCTGTGTAATATAGGCGGAATGCCCAAGCGCCGTATGAGCAAGCGCATCGCCGGCATCGGCCCGGGGCTGAAACGGCAGCGAAGTGCCGACCACGGCGCCGTCCGCGTCGTATAGCGTCACCGGCATGCCGCTTTGCGCGCCGAGATCGACCGCGAGCCGCTGGCCGTTTTCCTGGAGGTAGGCTTCCGGCGCCAGATCGGTCCCGGTCAGCAGCTCCTGCCTGAGCCGCAGCTCCGCCGCCTCGCTGCGCTGGGCGAAATTCGCTTCCAGCCGCTCCCGCTGATCGTCGCGGATGCCCGCCAGCACCAAAGCGCTGAGCCCGGCAACCACAAGCGCAAGCAGAACGGCCAGCAGCAGTGTTATTTTTACGGTAAGTCCAAATACCGGCCGTTTCTCCCGCATCTCAAGTCGTCTCCGCAGCTTTGTAGCCTATGCCGTAGACCGTTTGGATAAGACCCTGACGCTGCTTCAGCTTGCGCCGCAGCCGCTGCACATGAATGTCGATCGTCCGGGTGCCCCCGGCAAAATCAATATCCCACACCTGGGCCAACAGATCCTCCCGGGTGTAAACCCGCTCGGGGTTGCGCAGCAGAAGCAGCAGCAGATCGAACTCTTTTGGCGTCAGCTCGAGCTGCTCGTCCCCCGCTTTGGCGGTCCGGCTGACTGGGTCGGCGGTAACGCCTCCCAGCTTCGCAACCGCAGCTTCAGCCCATTCCGCTTCAGGGGCGGCATAGGCCCCGCGGCGGGCCAGTGCCTTAACCCGGGCAACCAGCTCGCGCATGTCAAACGGCTTGGTCATATAGTCGTCGGCGCCAAGCTCCAGGCCCAGCACCTTGTCGACAATGTCGTTTTTGACGGTCAGCAGCAGAATCGCAGGGCGGGCTTTTCCCTCCAGCTTCCGGCACACCTCATAACCGCCCAACCGCGGCATCATGACGTCAAGCACCATCACATCGGGTTTGAAGCTCTGCACCCGGTCCAGCGCCTCCTGGCCGTCCGCTCCGGTTTCGACCGTAAATCCCTCCCGGCGGAGTGCGTAGGCCACTGCACCGGATATGCTGCTCTCATCATCCACGACGAGGACTTTTGTCAATGTGATCGCTCCCTTGGTATCCGTATCGATTATCATTCTGTTTCTTTATACACCCTATACACCATTCCGCGCTACCCGCACCCAGCTATAGCGCAATAAATCCGGCTGTTTTTCCGCTACGTACGTCACCAAGCACGACTTGCAGAATAAAGCCGTCCCTTCTCGGCTCATTCGTGTTCAGTTTTTGTTAGCTGAAATTTTTAAACTATTGGATGAGGGAGGGAAACAGTACTTGGGAAAAAGAAAAGCAAATGTACAACGGACATGTGAACTGCCGGGCTGCAGCAGCCGGCATTATGCAAAGGGCATGTGCAGATTTCATTATTATAAGGATTGGAGCGCAAATAGACGGCAGGTGTCCGGCAGTGCCGGCACAGCGGCTTCAAAAGTAGATGCAAAGGTGGCTGCGATTAGAGCGGCTGCGAAACTGACTTCGGAAGCGGCTGCGAAAGCGGCTTCAGAATCTGCTGTGAAAGCGACTTCGGAAGCTGCTACGAAAGCGGCTTCAGAATCTGCTGCGAAAGCGACTTCGGAAGCGGCTGAGAAAGTGGCTTCAGAAGCGGCTGAGAAAACGACTTCGGAAGCGCCTGAGAAAGTGACTTCAGAAGCGCCTGAGAAAGTGGCTTCAGAAGCGCCTGAGCTTGATTCGGCATCAAATGAACCAGTATCGATTGAATCATCTTCGATTGAAGTGTCCGAGCGCAGCATCGATTCCTATGCTCGGGAAAGAAAGGAATCATAATTCGCACGCAAAAAAGGGGCTGGATCAACCTCCAGTCACCCTTTTTTAAGCATGTATACTTAATCTAACTCCGTATTTCTATCACGAGTACTAACCGCGACGGGTCAGCGAACTGCGGCGGGCCAGCGCCCTTAAACCGGGCGACAGCTTACGCATATCAAACGGCACATCTATAGTCATCGGCGCCTTCTGCCCGTCTGCTCCGGTCTCAACCGTAAATCCCTCCAGCGGGGTACATAGGTCACTACATCCTATATGCTGCACTCAACATCCACGACGAGATTTTTTCAATGTCATTGCTCCCTTGGTGTGTGTCTTTCCATTCCATTTACTTTTTGTCTCTCCGATTTGTGCCTTTGTAATGATAACTCCTTGAGTCACCCTGTCATTTTTTTCGATCACAAGAAAATCTACACTGAAAATATATTCATTTTATCATGATCTTCGCCTTTTCAAATCAACCATTAGATTATAAAACAAGTTTATGTCGTATGTCATATTTACAATAAATGGTTGTGTGATAAACTTTCTTTGTAGTCTAAATACCAAAAAAAAGGAGATTGTTTATGAAAAAGTCAAGTATGAAAAGTATTGTCGTAGCTTCTACTTTAGTCCCTTCCTTACTCTTGCATTCTATTCCTCCTGCATTTGCGAGTGATACAAATAATGTCGCTGATAATACAAACTCACTTCTAACCCAAACTTTAGTTGATGAACAATTTGAAGAACAAGTAAAAGCTGATCAAGAATATCATAAACAAGTCTACGAACAGTTATTAAATGAGAGCAGAGAAGCCGAAAGGGATTTCCAGTATCAAGAAAACTTTCTTAACGAACAAAACCAGTCTAATGTATCACAGGAGTCAGTCCTAGGTACTCAAGCTGTAACGAAGTCCTTTCTTAGAGGACAATGGAACACCGGTGCATCTATACTAATCTCATCCGGTTTTGTAATGACAGGTACTTTTCTTAGAAATTCGTTAAATGATAATGCCAGTAGATTAATGTATCCTAACAACTCCTCCTTTTCCAACTCAATTAAATATAGTCCGGAATTTCAGAAGCGCTTAACTTATTTCCAGTCCTTATTATCACGAACTAGCAGTTCATATTACTCTCAAAATAGCTCCTTCGGCTTAGAGAATAACAAAGATCAATTTTTAGCATTACATAATGTAGGTGTACAGTTCGCAGCACAAAAATCAAACGGAACTTGGAATATTATTGCTACAGTAAATGATGTATATAATTTTGAGTATTGGAACTATACTTCAAGTAATGGTCTTAACAATGCCTTCGTAACCCTGGTTAATAACTATGCTGCAGATTCACAAAGATTAGGCGCAATCGTACCTTACAGTATCGCCTTTTATATCCAATCCTCTTTTCATTAGAAAATAGACAAGAGAAGGGGGAAATCTCCTTCTCTTCTAAAACAATAGGAGAACCTAGCCTTATGCCAATCACAAAAAAAAGGAAATGGACTCCATTCTTCTTTATATTTCTACTCTTAACTTCTTGTTCTTTTATTGAGGATGCCCGTGACGACGTTGAACCAAATATAATTAAACTTACTGGCAATTATAGATTATTTCAAATAAGTGAGGATATAAACTATATAAAAGGAAAAATGGAACAGGACCCTATTAAGGTAGATTCTTTTATTACGGATGTTGGATGGAATGATGATTTCATTGTTTATAGAAGAAGTATCACTAGTACTGAAATGGAAGAAGGGGTATTAATAGCGGAAACGGGGAAGGTTATTGTTTTTAACCGTTCATTTTCTTTGAGTGACTTTCTCAGTCAAAAAAACCTTACTGAAGATGACCTTAAAATGTCATCCGTAAAAGACTTGATCGATGCCAAAGAGAAAAAACTTGGCAGGAAGAGCTTTACAAATTAATTAACTCAACTTTCGCAGAGCGAAAATCAGCTAAGCTCCAGACCTGGCGCGGATTTAACCGCAATGAAGTAATCGTCTTGAAAAAATAGAAAAACACCGCATCGTCCGCGGCGAACGCACCGCTCGGCGTGCTATTTTATTCACGGCGCGATGAAGTTAACACCCTACACTGGGCGGTTGCCTTGGCACAACTCATAGAACGGCTGAACGAAATTGCGACTCAGGTTGGGAAGAAATGCTTCACCCTAATTCATGTCAACTCCAGCACTGGATCTCCGGTTTGCCCAGTGATCTCAAGGCGTATCTGCCGATCTCAGGCTGCAAAAGTTGAGTTAATAAAAGCAGCGGCGGACCAAAACTTGATAAACCATGTCTTGGACTGCCGCTGTTGTCGTTGAACTACCTGGAACGAATCCTCTCCAGCGACAGACCCGCAGCGGATTACCACCGAACGCGGTACCGAGGTCTTTCCGGACCCAGAGGACGTTATTTCTGAAATTCCTGGGCTTTTGGGTTGCCTTGCGGACTCCAGGTCCGTTATTCGTGCCGAAAACATCCATACGATGGAATTTCCGCGTAAATAAGGGAATCTGAGTCCGTCACTTTGCCAAAACACGGAATAATTAGTAAATTAGGTCCCCTGAGTCCGGCAAGAAAGTCACAGGGGAGGTCAATGTTGAGCTGCTTCAAAAGGCCCTATAGTTTGGAAAAGCAAGACTGTGTTCAGGCAGGGAATGTTGTTATAACACAGAGTTACGCACCTTTCTTGTTGGCATGGTTGGTCGCACTACCATGATGCCAAACAAGTGAGGTGTTTTCTGTCAATACGAGTAAATCTACTGAATTCTCCTTACGCGCTCAAGGGTTTAATCCATTTTATTACATTACCTTCCTTGAAATTGTCATCAAATTCTAAAAAAAGGGGGCTGAAAAAATCCAGCCCCCTTTCTCAAACCTCGTATTCCCTTCCTTATCCTTCAAACCAGTGCGTCGGCAGGGGATTCGCCAAATTCTGCTCCCTCAAACATTAAGCGGGCAGATGGAGTGACGGACCTACTCCTACTCCTACTCCTCCTCCTCCCTCTACTCCTATTCTTACCCCACTTCTACTCCTACTCCTACTCCTCCCTCTACTCCTATTCTTACTCCTACTCCTACTCCTACTTTCACACCTACTCTTACTCCATCCGGTCCAACAAATTCAGCACCGCCTGCGCGCTTTCTGCACGAGTGGTTTCGGCTTTAGGCGCAAACCTGCCGTTTTCGTGTCCTTTCATCAGTCCAAGGGACAACGTTTTGTTCACTTCTTGCACCGCCCACGCGGAAATCTGCTGCTTATCCTTCAGCGCTGGTGCTTCCGCTGCCGTTGCCTTGTTACCCTGGAGATCGTATGCACGGTAGAGCATGACCGCCAGTTCTTCGCGGGTGATGGTTTCATTTGGAGCAAAAAGCTCCCGCCCTTTTCCGTTTACGAGTTTGTTCTGATTTGCCGCCGCCACCGCAGAGGCGTACCATGCGCTGCTGTCCACGTCTTTGAAGTCCGCGCCACCCGTGCTTTCAAGCCCCAGCGCCCGAACGAGCATTGCCGCAAACTGTGCCCGTGTCAGCGGCTGGTCCGGACGGAATGCGATGCCGTTCGTGCCGTTAACAATCTGTTTGGCCGCAAGTTGTTTGACCGCCTGCTCCGCCCAATGTCCGTTCATATCGCCAAACGATTTATCATATTCCAGCACGGCGTATTTGCTGAAATGACCCACTTCCGCCGTCAACAGCCCATTACTCCGCTTCCCTCCAGCATACTGAAGTTTTGCATCATCGGAGATGTGATAGATACCGGCCAAGCCGGTTTGAATATTGCTGCCGGCCGTTACTTCAAGCCGGACCGGTGCTGTAAACTGCTGCGGCCCGTATGTTTTGCCGTCCTTCGTCCGGACGGACAGTTTCAGATCGTACACCTTGCTGCCCAATGTCAGTTTTGCCTCTTCGGCAGCCGCTGCCTGTGTAATCAGCGCAGCCGCCGCCTGCGATGCGGTTTCCTCCAACTTAAATGAGATCACGGCACCCTGCGCTTGACCCGCCGGCACAAGCTGAGGCAGAGCCTTCAGCAGTGCAGACGGAAGCTGCACCGTGATGCCTTCCCGCTTCAGCTCCAGCGGTTTTGTCCCCAGAATCTCTCCTGCCGTCAACGGCAGAAGCACCTCAGTGTCCTTGGCATCAAGCTGGATTGTAACCATCGCTTGTTCAGTGCGCAGCGATTCTTCATTTACAATACGCTGTTCTCCAGCCGCGTTTGATGCAGCAGGGGTGCCCCCTGTGCTTGAGTTTCCGCCAGGGATACTGCCTGGGATACTAGGAGTGTTACTGCCTCCGTTACCCGGATTGCCACCGTTGTTACCGCTGCCGTTACCCGGGTTGCCACCGTTGTTACCGCCTCCATTGCCCGGATTGCCACCGTTGTCACCGCCGCCATTGCCCGGGTTGCCGCCATTGTCGCCGCCTCCATTGCCCGGGTTGCCGCCATTGTCGCCGCCTCCGTTACCCGGATTGCCGCCGTTATCGCCGCCTCCGTTACCCGGATTGCCGCCGTTGTCACCTCCGCCATCCGAAGGAACCGCGGCCAGAATCACCGTACCGCCCTCCGCCATAGCAGGAAGCGTCACCGTTACTTTTTGATCGGCCGATACGGTGTAAAGGGTGCCGCCGTAAAGGTCCTTCACCTTGCTTCCGGCCCGGAACGGCACCGGCAGAGTAACTTCTTTCGCTTCATTCTTTACATGAATCGCGGTAACGAGATGCTCGCCCGCATACTGCTTACCGAACGCCAGATAACCGTCCGCATCCGACGCCGTAATAGAGGTGCGGACTCCCTTCGAGAACACTTTGGAGTGCGCCGCGCGAATATTCAGCAGCTTCTGATAATGCGTGAACAGCTGTTTTTCGTTTTCCAGTCGGTCCCACGGCATGTCGCTGCGGTTTTCGCTGAATTCGCCTTTGCTCATATCCCCAGCATTTTTTCCGGAACGGCCAAGCTCTTCGCCGTAATACACAACCGGCTGGCCTTTGGCTGTAATTTGCAGCGCCGCAGCCGCCATCAGCTTCGCTTTGTCGCCTTCCACGTAATGGGATAGGAAGCCGTCCTCGTCATGGCTGCTCAGGAATTGGCCCATCATTTTGGTGTTATCCAGCTTCGCTTCCCGGTCCGCCAAATAAGCTTCTACCGATTCGACGCCGCCGTATACAAACTCTTTGGCTTTACCCTTAAAGCCGAAGTCCAGCAAGCTGTCCATCTGTCCGCTTTGCAGCGTTCCGCCGTTACTGTCGACCGTTGCTCCAAAATATTCGCCGATCATTTTGAATTGCGGATTGATTGCGGTCAACTCATTTCTGAATGCCTTCCATGTGGTTTCGTCGACGTGTTTCACCGTATCCACACGGAAGTAGTCGATCGTGTCCCCGCGGTCCGTTTTGGCGCGTTCCAGCCAGCCCGTCTGCCAGTCAATGATCCGTTCCCGAACCGCCGGATCTTCCGTAATGAAATCAGGCAGGCCCGCCAGCTCTCCTTTTACCGGATCAGTATCCGCGGACAAGCCGTCCGTGCGGAGCATATCCTTAAACCGGTCTTTATCCTCCTGCGTGATGTCCGGGGCGTTGTCTCCCGGCTTCAAGCCGTAGCCCGTGTGGTTCACCACCACGTCCACCATAATTTTGATGCCTTTGTCATGCGCTTTATCAATGAGCTCCTTGAAGGTCTCCAGGTCGCCCAAATGCTCATCAATCTTCGTAAAATCCTTTGCCCAATAGCCGTGGTATCCATACTGCTTGCCGCCAAAGCCTGCGCCTTGATTCGAGTCGATATTATCGACGATTGGCGTAATCCACAGCGTATTTATTCCCAGCTGCTCCATGTAATCAAGCTTGTCGATCAGGCCACGGAAATCGCCGCCGTGATACGCTTCCGGTTGCGCTTTGTCAACGTTTATGTTATTGGAAGCATCGCCATCCATGAAACGGTCGGTCAGCACAAAATAAATCCGTGCCTCATCCCAATCAAAATCCAGCTTGCCTGCGCCGGTTCCAGGCTTCACCGTCACCGCAGCTTCGCCGGTGTGACGGTTGCCGTATTGGTCAACCAGCGTGATGGGAATCGGCTGTTCACCAGCCGCAACCGTATCTTTTACAGCAATCGTATGCTCCAGCAGTTCGGGATCGACCTTCACCTGCGCCGGACCGCCCAGTGCGGTAAGATCAATTGAAACGTCCTTCAGCGTAACCGGCTCGGAAGAAGCAAATTTTATCTTCAGCACCGCGTTCTCACTGGACGAAACGGTCCCCGGAGTGACCTCCGCCTGCAGGTTCACGTCCGGATAACGGTACACCACCTGCGACTTTCCGTTTACGGTGTTTTTCGGATCGGTGATTTCTGTTTCCGTTCCGCCATGCGTAATGACAAACGTATAATCATACGTTCCAGGTGTCACGTTTTTAAGCGTGTAGCTAAACCATTCCTTCTGCGGGTCATAAACCATCGGAGCGAGCTCGCCGTTAAGGTTCACCTTTACATCCTTGAGCTCATTCATCCGCCCTTCCCGGAACAGCTGCTCATCCCGGTAGCGGAACGTGATATTTCCATCCGCAAGCTGCGGACCGGTAATACTCGGCAAAACATCCAGCTCATGCACCATGCTGGTCACATTCACCTTCGTGAAGGCTTCGCCCGGCTGCAGCGGAATGACGCGGTCATCCGGAATGTCCTGCTTCGCCGTATTCCAGTCGGTGCCTTTGCGGAGAACAAATCCGACGCCGGTGGTTTCCGGAGCCACCTCGATCCGCACGGTAGCCACGCCATTTTCAACCTTGTTAAAGTTAATCTGGTCGTTCTTTACCCCTGTGTTCCACACCCATAAATTCCAATCCGTATAGTCCTGGTCCGGACGGATATAGTTCAGCTGCACATACCGTTTGTTGTCCACCGCCTCCGCCGTAACGGTTACGGTGATCTCTTTTATGAAGCCGAGATAGGACACGGTGATGACCGCTGTTCCTTCCGACTTGCCTGTTACCAGACCTGCCGCTGTAACGGCAGCCACCTGCGGATTGCTGGAGGCGTAGGCCGCCTGTTTGGTTACATTCCGTTTGCCGCCGCCTTCATATTCGGCATAAACCGCGGTTTGGTGCGCCGTTCCTTTTTGAATCGTGTAGCTGTCTTTGTCGGCCGAGATGCCGCTGACTACGGCGGCTGACGCCTCGGTCTTAATCATTACAGCCGTCAATGGGTCGATCGTGATGGAGCCCGGGGTTAATGAAAACCCGGAAACCTCCGCGACGGCGTCTGTGCCCGCTTCATCGTTATCAACCAGCACCGTTCCGGCTGTAAGGTCTTCGCTCAGCGTAAGCGTTCTGGATTTGCTGTCGGCATTCACAAAAACATAATAACTGCCGGTGCCGTCCGTCGCCTTGTTTTTGTAGGCAATCACCAGATCCTGCGCCTTCACTTCCGGAATTTGAAGCAGCGTCACGTTGGAGTTGACCATGGATTGATCGCCGAGGCGGAAAGCGTCCGTTGATTTTCTCAGCTTGATCAGTCCGGCCGTATATTCCCGCGTTTTGTTGTTCTCCGGAAATTTGACCGCATCCGTCGCTTTGGTCCAATCAAACTTGTTGATCGCATCGGAGGAGTCGTAAGAGTCGTGAATAAAATAGCCAAATGGCTTACCCGTCTCATCCGTCAGCTCGTGATACTTCTGCTCAGGCACGCCTTCGCCCAGCCACTGCTTCGTGCGCCCGTATTCCTGTCCCGCGTGGAGGAACGCCGTTCCCTGGGAGGTCAGCGTGAGCAAATTGCCCAGCCGGACCCGCTTGTGAATCTCCTGGTCGTTTGCTGCAACCGAGGGGTCTTTTTTGATCGACTGCGCAATGATGTCGTAGAGCGGCAGGTTGTCGTGAGCTTCAATATACTGCACCATGTCGCCCGGATCGTCTTCTTTGGTGTTACCCGGCTGGGCCTTGATATTGTTAAAAATCGTCTGGATGTCGCGCGCGCCGCCTGTAATAAACCGGGGTTCGCCTTCGCTGCCGTAGCCGGATTTCAGCTCGTTGCGGAACTCGTCGGAAAATACGCCGACGTCGTCCGTCTTATCCATCCAGTTCTGATCCGCTCCCTTGCCCGCCAGAGAAGGGTCGGACAAGTGTCCGCTGAACGTCACCCAGCCTTCGCCGATAAACAGGGCTTTCGGGTTGATCGCCGCTGCGGCATTGTAAGCGTTCTGGACTGCGTCATAGGTGGCGTCGCCCATCATGTCAAAACGCATGCCGTCGATTTTGTATTCGTCAAACCAGTATTTGACGGAATCGACCATCAGTTTTTCGGCCATCTTGTGGTTTGTCGCCAGGTTATTGCCGAAGCCGCCGATGAAGTTGCCGTTTGCATCCTGGAAAGCGTAATAGTTCGGTACGATGTCGTTCAGAAATTCGGCTTTTGCCATATGCGTGTATACTACGTCCAAAACAACGCCCATATCCGCTTCATGAATGGCGTCAATCATCGCCTTCAGCTCTTTGATCCGCAGCTCCGGATCGGCAGGATTTTCGGAATAAGCGCCGTCAGGTGAAAAATAACTGTGGGGATCGTACCCCCAGTTGTATTCGTTACCAGTCGTGGAGTAGGCCAGCTCCCGGTTCTTCATCTCCGCTTCGTCCCCGTAATACCAAGCCATCACGGGCATCAGCTGCACGTGGGTGACGCCAAGCGACTTGATATACTCCAGCTTTTCTTTGAAAGCGGCGTACGAACCCCAGGTTGCGTTATGCAGATCACTTTCAATCGATGGGTCCGAAGTGAAATCCCGGACGTGAACTTCCCAGATCACGGCGTCTTCCCGCTGCTCATAACCCGGAATGTCCGCAAAATCAAAGCCTTCAGGGTCTGTCTGGCTGAGATCGACGATGGCTGCTTTACCGACGGTGTCGCCGTCAGGTCCGGTTTCCCCTTTGGTGTTCACCCGGAACTCCGCCATCGATTTGGCGTAGGGGTCAAGCACGGTTTTGGTCACACCGTTGTTCGTCACTTCATATTGGTAAAAATACCCCCTAAAATCCTGCACCCCGAGATCCCCGGGTTTCAATTGCGCAGACCACACCCCTTTATCGCCTTTCACCAGATCTACAGCGCCGATAAATTGAGCCGCATCTTCTTTGCTGTACAGCTTCACAGTTACGTCACTAGCCGTAGGCGCCCACAGCTTGAGCTCCGCGCCGCCCGCCTGGTAAGCCGCTCCAAGATCGCTGCCGTCATAGGCGTACACTTCATCAAGCATTCTCCATCCGGTAGAGGCGGAAACGGTTTTCCCGGCGTAAGTTACGCTGAGCGGGATTTGATCCAGCTGGAACGGCGCCAACACTTCGACAGTTGTTGCGCTGGTAACGTTTGCATTTTGGACAGCAAGCGGTTTGCCATCTTTGTCTGTAAGCTGCAGTTCATTTTTGAGCGTTTCCGGCTCCAGACCCTCGGTCAAGGTGAACCCAAGCTGGATTTTGCCGGGAGACAATACCTCGGCCGAGACCAGCCCCGCCGCCACTTCGCCGTATGGGGAGATGTAGACGGTGTTGTCCCCTTCCTTGATGAACAGATGCTGATAACGGTCCGCCAGGGAAAACCCTTTGTCGCCGCCGTCTTTACCGGCATCGCCCTTGGAGGGATCGAGGACCAGGAAGCTGATTTTCTGAGCTCCGGGTTTCATCGGAATATCCACATAAGCGCCAAAACGGTCCGTTTGCCCGGCCGGGAAACGGGTTGCACCCGCAGGCCAGTCTGTTGAAGGCGCCGCAACATCGTCGCCCCAGATCCATAACCCGTAGGAGCTGTAGTTTCCATCCGCTCTCTGGTAGTGAATGCGCAGTGTGTCCGCCGGGAGCTGGACCGGCTCGTAGCTGTAGACGGTGTCGGAGCCCTCCTTCAGCCATACTTCATTTCTATCCGGGGAAGCAAGGCTGAATTTTTTGTCCCCGCCGTCTTTATTGCCGGAGACGCGGTCTACAACAACAATGCCGACTTTTTGCGCGCCCTCTTTCAGCGGAATATCCACGAAAGCGCCGTAGCTGTCCTCCTGCCCGCCTGGAAAAGGCAGCGCCCCTGCCGGCCAGTTGGCGGACGGAGCCGCAACATCTTCAAATAACCACAAGCCAATGCTGCCGTAATTGGCGTCCGCACGGTTATAGTGGACCCGCAGATGGCCCTCCGGAACCGGCGTTCCCGGGGCTGCCGGCACGTTAAACTCCGCGGCAACGCGATGATCCTCCGCATGATAGCTGAATGTGACCTTCGTGTCCTGCAGCAGCCGGAGCGTCTCCCGTTCAGCCGGGTATACCGGGGCTGCGCTATCTGTGCCCAAAGCGATCTGATATTCATGGTTGCCGCCGTACACATCGGCTGTAACCGTATACACGTTGTCGTAATCCAAGTCCTGCAAAATCAATCCCGCATCGGCAGGCGACCAGTCGGCCGCTTCACCGATACCAGTCTGGAAGCTGCCGATGACCCGGGGAAGCTTCTCCGCCGGGATCGGAGTGTAATATGTAGAATCAGCAATCCGGTGTGTCCCGTGATTGTAATAGAAGGTGACCTGCGCCTCCTCCGTCAGGGTGATAACAATATTGCCTTCTTTGTCCTTCCCCGCCGGATTGGAATAATTGGCGAAGCCGTAGCTTTCGTCCCATGTGCCGCCAACCGCTATTTTGTATTCGTAGGTTCCCGCCGGCAGATGGCCGGTGTACCTGTATTCCCCGTTCCCCATATCGCTCATGGCGGTGGCGGAAGCGGCAGGGTCCCAATCCGAGCCGTGGCCCAGCTCCGATTGCAGATTTCCAACCAAGGTCACCTGGAGCGGCGCTTCATTTGCCTGTGCCGACGGCGGGATACCGATCAAGGAACCAATCAGGGTAAAAATCATCAGAATGGACCACCATCGTTTGCTTGATGCTGTCAGTTTCATGAACACATAATCCTCCTTTTGTTCTCAGATGCGGTGCATGGATTTGCGCAAACGGTTGCATAAACAGGTTTAAGCTGCCACGAAATAAAACAGGACAACCATTGACGATCCCCTCCATGACCATTCGGGTTTTCACACCGGCCAATACATGAAAGCGATTACAATAGAAACGTTTGCACCATATATTCTAGTGGCGTCTTTCGTTGACGTCAATACTAATTTCTTTTGTGTACAGTAAAAAATAGCTAACATTCCTTAACAGAGTCTATACGTTGCTATGGTAGAATGAGTGGAGATCTGTAATACGGAAGCTACACTCTCACCGGAGACACCGGAGTAACCTCATCTTCGCCCGTATTGCTTGAATTCAGTTCATACAGTAGGAGATAAAACCATGAATCAGCCTAAACGAATCCTTGTGATTGAGGACGAACAGGACATTTCCCGCATTATCAAAGATTACATCCAGCTTCATGGTTACGAAGTACATATTGCGGACAGCGGCTCGGACGGCCTCCGGCTTGCGGAGACGCTGTCGCCCGACTTCATCATTCTGGACATTATGCTGCCTGATGCCAACGGCATCGAGCTGTGCAGGCAGCTGCGGGACCTCACTTCGATGCCGATCCTGATCTTAAGCGCCCGCGGCAGCGATACGGACAAAGTGCTGGGGCTGGGGTTCGGCGCGGACGATTATATGACCAAACCCTTTTCTTTAAGCGAGTTGAACGCAAGGATTCAAGCCCATCTCCGCCGGCTGGAAGTCCTCATGCCTCAGCCCGGCGCCTCCCATGCGGATACCCTCCGTCTGGGCCCGCTTACCATCGACAAAAAAGCCTACAAAACAACGCTTGGAGGGCAAGAAATCTCGTTGTCCGCCAAGGAGTTTGAACTGCTGTTTTTTTTAGCCGAGCACAAAAACCAGGTCTTCTCCAAAAGCCAGCTCCTGGATCAAATTTGGGGTTACGATTCGTATGGGGATGAGAACACGATCACGGTCTATATCCGGCGGCTGCGGGAAAAACTCGAAACCGACCCGTCCAACCCGGCTTATATCAAAACCGTCTGGGGCGTCGGCTACAAATTTAACCTGGATTAACTCTACGAGGCAGCTCACTTCCAATGTATGCTATTATATAATTGCATGCTTGGTAAGCAAAAGGAAAACAAGATGAAGTTTGAAATAACGTTAGGGGTTGACGGCTATGCAGAATGAGTTGCTTAAGATTGGTCCCATAACCATCTATGGTTATGGATTGATGATTGCGCTGGGGATATTTTTGGCATACCGGCTCGTTGTTTACCGGGCTGAAAAACGTCAGTATAATCTATCCCATATTTTCTCCTTAACAGTTTGGGCCTTAACAGGAGGATTTATTGGGGCAAAGGTATTGTACTGGATCACTCAATTTAAAAACATCATCAATAATCCCGGCATTCTTCTTAACCTTGGTGAAGGCTTTGTTGTATTTGGTGGAATTATAGGCGGCATAGCGGCTGGTTTCGTATATTGTAAAGTACATAAAATTAATTTCCGTCAACATATGGACCTTTTCGTGCCCTCTCTAGCATTGGCTCAGGGGTGTGGAAGACTCGGCTGTCAGCTGGCAGGCTGCTGTTATGGCCATGAAACGGACAGCCCGTTTGGAATTACATTTCACAATTCTGAATTCGCACCTAATGACGTCTCTTTGGTACCAACGCAATTAATAGAGAGTGCTTATAGCTTCAGCCTTTGCATTTTACTACTGTTTGTGGCCAAAAGAACCAATAAGCCAGGACTTGTTGCTTGCATCTACTTGATCTTTTACAGTCTGGGAAGATTTATAATCGAGTTTTATCGAGGAGACATTATTCGAGGAGAAGTGGGGTTATTCTCGACATCACAGTTCATTTCGTTAATTGTTGTTCTTATAACCAGTCTCCTAGTTTTCCTGTCTCAGTATCAGACCAGATTCGCAGGCAATAAAGTATAATCCATATATCAAAATGAAACCTCTTGTCTGTACAGGCAGGAGGTTTTATTGCGGTAGGGTAAACAATGAAATCACAATAATGGAATGGAGAAGTGACATTGAAATATTGGAGCCAATGGTTTAAGAGATGGTTGGCCTGCGCACTCGGATGCCTGCTGATTTGTGCAGGCTGCGGAGCACTGCTGGTGATCCAGCTGTCCCGCGGGGAGCAGCAGACGGTTCCTGCCTATGTGGTGAATCAAGCCCGGGTCGAGGTAAGCGAAATCATGTTTTTATTAGAAAAATATCATACAGCTCTGGAGGCAGGCACCCCGCATCAAATCCGGGAACAACTGCTGCGGCTGAGCCGGGAAAAGAAGCTGAATTGGGTCTACGCCGGTCTGGACGGCGCGGTTTGGTTTGATTCCTCCTCGCCCGCTCAGCCAACCAACCGGAAGCTTCAGCTCAAGAATGACCTGCATTATGACTTATATTCGGCCAAAACCGGTCCCGGTTCCTTTACCTTAGCTTTCCCTGTCATCGATCCAACATCGGGAAAACAAACCGGAAATGCTTTGTTTACTTTGCCCGAATCCGCTGTTGCCTACGAGCCCCCGTCTTCCTTTCCGGTTACGGCTGCGGTGCTGATGTCCGTCTCCCTCTGTCTGCTTCTCCTGCTTCTGCTTACCCTTAGAAAAAAGATCAAGCATGATCTGCTTGAGGGGATTAACGGATTAAAGGATCATTCGGAAGCTATTCTTAAGGGGAACTATGAACAAAGGGTAGAATACGGAAAACCGGATGAAGTTGGCGAGGTGTATGCCGTGTTTGACCAGATGCGGAATGAAATCATGGAACTGAGCCTGCAACGAGAAGCCCAGGACAAAGCAAAAAAAGAACTGATCTCCAACATTTCGCATGATCTGAAAACCCCGCTGACCGCTATCAAAGCTTATATTGAGGCAATTCAGGCGGGAGTTTGCACCGATTTGCCCGCTGTCATGGAGTATATGGATATCATTCAGGCACAAGCCAATAAAATGGCCGGATTGGTCGAAGACCTCCTGGTGCATGCGCTGCGGGACTTGGGGCAAATCTCGGTTACACCGGTGGAATGCTACAGCCGGGAGGTTTTCAGCGGCATTCTAAGACCGATGGGGCCTTATATCCGGACGGCAGGCGTGAATTTTATTGAACCGCCGGAGATTCCCAACGTGCTGATCCGCGTTGACCCGGTGAGGATGGAACAGCTCCTCTCCAATCTGATCGCCAATGCTTTGAAGCACACGAAGGCGGGCGACACGATCCAAATTGCAATCGTCCGGCAGCAAGACCGGCTGTTGATCACAGTATCTGACACTGGAGAAGGCATTTTGCCGCAGGATATGCCCTTTATCTTTGAGCGTTATTTCCAGGGAAGCGCTCCTTCCCGGTACGAAAAACGGTTTAAAGAAGGCTCCGGCTTAGGCTTGTCCATCTGCAAGCACATTATCGAAGCCCATCACGGGAGCATCTCCTTCAAAAGCGTTAAGGCTCAAGGAACGGAATTTTATCTCAGTCTGCCCTTATGCTGAAAGGAACCGAAAACCGGCTTGTAAGGATTTATTAATAACTTGATAAGCTCCCTGCAAGATTCCCCCTCTACAATTGAAAAAAACAGCCTCACTGAAGGGAAATCGCATTATGACAAAAGCCGTCATCATCCAAACCAAAAACCTCTGCAAAACCTATTCCACCGGCAGCGAGCAGTTTCATGCTATCCGCAACATCGATTTGGAGATTTATCAGGGGGATTTTACGGTCATTATGGGCGATTCGGGCTCCGGCAAATCCACCCTGCTCTACCTGCTGAGCGGTCTCGATTCCTTAACGGCGGGCGAGGTCTACTTCCGCGAGCAGCGCCTGAACACCTTTTCCGAAAAAGAGCTGGCGGCATTCCGGACCCAAAAAATCGGCTACATCTACCAGAGCAGCAACCTGGTGCCGGATCTCACGCTGTTTGAAAACATTGCGCTGCCCGGTTATGTCGCGCGGACGCCGAAACGCAAAGTGAAGGAAAAAGCAGACGAGCTGATGCGGGCCATGAGCATCCAGGATCAGTCGCACCGCCTGCCTGCCGAAGTATCCGGAGGCCAGCAGCAGCGGGCGGCGATTGCCCGGGCGCTCATTAATACACCCGAGCTTTTGTTCGCCGATGAGCCGACGGGGAGTCTAAACTACGAGCAGGGTGTTGCCGTGCTGGATATTTTGACAAAGATGAATGCGCAAGGGCAATCCGTCGTTATGGTCACCCATGATATCAAAGCCGCCTGCCGGGGGAACCGGCTGATTTTTATCCGGGACGGAAAAGTGGGCGGAATGCTGGAATTTGGCCCCTACTCTCCGGATCAGCTGCAGGACAGGGAAGCGCTCATTTTCTCTTATATCTCCGAAAGGGGAAATGGGTAATGGCTGCGATTTGGACCATTTGTCTCGGGAATTTGAGAAGGCGCAAAGTACAAAACGGACTGATCGCTTTGCTCCTGCTGCTGTCCACGCTCCTGATCAACACGGCACTCACCGTAATTTCCAACTCCCAGGACCTGTATGAGGATTTGCACCGGGACACGGCCGGGTCGCATGAGCTTTTGAATTTGACCAGAGGGCTGCATGACCCCCAACAAGTGCAGAAATGGTGGGCTTCGCAGGAAGGCATTACGGCATCCGTGCTTCAGCCCTACAAGCCTTTGGCCGGCGTCATGCACAAGGGTGAGGATATCCCCAACGTCTATTTGTATATGATGAACACGCCGGACCGGCCGTTTGGTACGGATGAGCTGGTGTTTGCCCAAGGCCAAGAAACGGCCCATCCCGCCCGGGGAACCGTATGGATTCCCACCTCTCTCGCCTACAAATACAACGTTGCGGTCGGGGATGAACTGCAGTTTAAAACAGGAAATACTCCTGTGCGGCTGACGGTTTCGGCCGTGGTTATCGACCTGTCGCATGGCGGCCCCTTCTCCACCACAGCGCGGATTTGGATGAACCATGCGGATTACCAGCGCGAGCTTAGCGCTGTACCAGGCGGCGATTCGTATCTCATGGGCATCCGCTTTGACAATTATGCCGAGCGTGCCGGCTACTGGGAACGCTTCGAAAGCGATTTGGGCACCCCTTTTCTGGAGGAGCGGACCACTTTTGAGGAAATTTCGGCTTTTTATTTTATCATGAATAAAATCATCGGCTTTGTCATGAGCTTCCTTGGCCTGTTGATGATGCTGGTAGCTTTATATACCATCGGCTTCACGATTTCGGACGCAATCCTGGCCAATTACAGAACTATCGGGGTGTTTAAATCCATGGGGCTGTCGTCAGGACAAATTATCTCCGCTTACCTGGCCCAATACAGCTTCCTTTCGCTGCTGACGATCCTGCCGGGGTTGGCTCTCAGCCGGCTGGTGTCCAGCGTTATTATTGATCAGTCCCTGTCCTTTATTAAAACCGACGATGCTTCGATTCGGATTCAAAATGGCGGTACGGAATGGATCGTCGGAGCCGGAATTCTGCTGCTGATTCTGCTGTGTGTATGGCTGTACGCAAGCAGAACCCGCCAGGTCCAGCCGATGCAGGCCATCCGCTATGGCATGTCCGAGGCGGCCCACCATAGGCTCACCGGACGCTGGAATGCGGGACGTAAGCGGGGAAAAGAATTTGAGCGCTGGCCTGTCCCTTGGGTAATCGGAGTGAGGAATGTAACGCAAAACGTAAAAGGCTCCCTTCTGCTGCTCATTTTAACCACGCTAACGTCGGCGGTCCTTGTGTTTGGTTTGGTGTTATTAAACAGCATCAATCAGATGCAAAAAACATCACCGCTTTGGGGCTACGACGCTTCCGACGTGGTTCTTATGGTCGTAAACGAATCAGCCCTTGACCGCGATGCTATAGAAGCAAGCCTCCAGGCGGATCCCCGGGTCCTTCATTTGAACTGGGTGGGGCCATCTATTGGGGTAGTACCCGCCAACAAGACGCAGCGCCCGGGCTCCACAGGCCGTTCTCTGGAATCGGTGAGTTTTCCGCTGACTGTAGTGGACGGCAGTGCAGATGAAATCGGCTTTGCCTCCTTATCGGGGCGAAATCCGCGCAATAAAAATGAAATCTCTATTGGCATCAATATCTCCCGGCAGCTGCAAAAAGAACTGGGGGACACGCTCGAAGTTTATATCGAAGGCAAACCGCATATTTTTACCGTAACCGGCATCTATCAGTCGATTTCCAATATGTCCAATCAAGCCAGAGTGACGGCGGACGCGGTAAGCAAGCTGAATCCCGACGCAGGATATATTACTTTAAAAAACAGCGCTGATTCGGACATGGTCGTGCGGGAGCTTACCGTCAAATACGGCTCAAGCATCCAGCCGATCAAACAGCAGACGCTGCTCGATTCCGTATTTAAGGAGGCTGCAGGCGTGCTGCTTATACCGCTGAGTATTTTGGCCTTGTTATTTCTTATGGTAACCTGCCTCATCATCTACAGCACCTGCCGGATTCATATACGCAAAATGACCAAAACCTATGGCATCTATAAATCTATCGGGTTAACCTCCAATACGCTGCGGGGTGCGGTAACCTGGGGCATTGCCGGACTTGCGGCTGTGGGCGCTTGTGTGGGAACCCTCTGCGGGATCTATCTTCTGCCTGCCATTTTAAGAGGACTGTTGTCTTCTTATGGAATCGTCCAGCTTCCCCTCCTTGTCCAGTGGACGGATATCCTGCTGGTTGTTCTGGTGATCATGGCCGTCTCAAGTTTCGGCAGCTGGATTGCTTCCCAAGTGATCCGCAGTACGTCACCGCGGATTCTCGTTACGGAGTAGATGTAGACGGGATTAAGCCGGAGACGGGATTAGGCTAGAGATAGGATTAAGCCGGAGACGGGATTAAGCCGGAGACGGGATTAAGCCGGAGACGGGATTAAGCCAGATGATCCGCTAATGTTATTTTTCAAAAAAAGAGTTGACACCCGCAGCCGATTTTTATATGATATAGAAGTCGGCTGCGGAACACAACAACATGCCAGACACTATGAGAAGCTGATGTACATATCGGTTGATCATTCATCTACGGGGCCTTAGCTCAGCTGGGAGAGCGCATCGCTGGCAGCGATGAGGTCAGGGGTTCGATCCCCCTAGGCTCCATATTTATTAAGACGTGGTCCACTAGGATCGCGTCTTTTTTTGAAGCTTATGAGGGCGAAACTATTAGAGATTCCGTCTGCGCGAACGAATGAATGCATAAACTACTCTACCATTGTAACGGAACTGAGCGACCTTATTTCTTTATATAAGGCCCCGATTATAATTTAACGGAACTCACCGCCGCTATTTGATCAATTTGCTGTAAAAAACACTTAAACTGCATCAGTAACGCTTCTGAGTTCCGTTAGAATTTATTCCCGGCCATTTGGAGCCCCATAACGGCTCTCTGTTCCGTTAGCCCCATCTATGTTTCGCAGACTCTCGCCTCTTTGTTCGTATACGGAAAGCTGCAGCCGGGAGAACGCTGCCTTATCCAGGAAAAATGAGTTTCCTGCTGTTGAACGCACCCTGACGTTGGATAGAAAGGCTCATTCTCCAGTCCTCGGTAATTGACGCCAAGCCATCCGCAGCGTAAAATGATCGGTAATCAGAAGGCCATGCAACCTTTAAGGTTCAACCTCGTGTATACGCGGGTTGGATCTTTTTTGCGTTGGCTATGGGCATAGGAGGATGTAGACATGTTAAGAACAGAGCTGCTGCTTGAAAGACTGGAAGCGATTGGCCAGGCGCTTGAACATAAAAGCGGCGCACTTGCGCTGCTGGGCCTGGGTTCCGTGGGCATTGAACGCGAAAGGCTGGATGAATATTCGGATCTTGATTTTTTTGTGATTGTGCAGCCGGGCTGCAAAATGCGGTTTATTAACCAGCTGGATTGGCTGGAGGATGCATATCCGTTGGCTTACCATTTTCAAAATACGGCGGACGGGCACAAAATCATGTTTGCAGATGGGATTTACGGTGAGTTTGCTGTATTTGAGGAAACCGAACTGGAAAACATCGCTTACTCCGAAGGAAAAATCGTCTGGAATGCTCCCGCCTATACCGCGGACCATCTTGAAAAACCGATATACAAAACACCCGTAACCCGGCCGGAATCGGCCGATTATCCGCTCAACGAAGCTTTAACCAACTTGTATGTGGGCCTTTGCAGGTATGCCAGAGGCGAAAAGCTGTCTGCTCTCCGGTTTGTGCAGGGTCATGCCATAGACAGCATCCTGTCCGTCATGCATCTGTTGGAACAGGAAGTCGACTTCTATCCGGACAAATTCGGAAACGAAAGACGGTTTGAAGCCAGGTTCCCTGCTTGTTCGGACACGTTGGGGAGTATGCTACAGGGCTATGATAAAGTCCCGGAGTCTGCCATTGAAATCCTGAAGTATCTGGAGAGCGTGTATCCTGTAAACGAACAAATGAGCGCCGAAATCCGAAGATTAGCCGAGCAGTGCCGTTTGTAATTGAATGCCGAATCAGGGTAGAATGGCTGTAAGGTTTTAGTTAAAATTTAAGAGGGGTGTTCTTTGATGGCAACCGGCAATACAAATCCCGGAATTGAGGATAAAACACTGTCACCAGAACAACACGAAGAGCTGCTTCGGACTTTGCAAGCCCGTTTTGAGAAATACGCTAACCGTCACGAGGGTCTGGATTGGTCTGAAGTCCAAGCCAAGCTGGAAGCTAGTCCGGACAAGCTGTGGTCGCTCCATCAGATGGAAATCACCGAAGGCGAACCGGACGTGGTTGGACGGGATGAAGAAACAGGCGAATACCTGTTTATGGATTGCTCGGCGGAAAGCCCGAAAGGCCGCAGAAGTATCTGCTACGACCACGAAGCGCTGGAGGCCAGAAAAGCCAACAAACCAGCAGACAGCGCAATGAATATGGCGGCCGCCATGGGCATTGAAATGTTAACGGAAGAACAGTACCGCGAACTCCAGCAGCTTGGCAAATTCGACGCTAAAACCTCAAGCTGGTTAACAACTCCTTCCGAAATCAGACAGCTTGGAGGCTCTATCTTCGGCGATTACCGCTACGGGAAGGTCTTTATTTATCATAACGGCGCGGATTCGTATTATGGCGCCAGAGGTTTCCGCGGTTTGCTTCGGGTTTAGTTTAAGTTTTTGGGATACATAAAGCAGAAACCTGCTTACACGCCATTTTATGGCGTGTTTTTTGTCTCAGCGGCGCTACGAAGGTAGTCTTCCGCTCCCGAATCGCCATGGCTGACAGCAAAGAACTCCTTACACAATGAGCTTTTTGCTGTCCAGCTCACAAGATAAGGGTAGCAAGCGTGTTAATAAGGAACTAGCACGTTAATAAGGAACTAGCGTGTTAATAAGGAACTAGCGTGTTAAAAGCTAATAGCCCCTAAGAGTGGTGAACAAACGGCAAGCAACTTTTAGTCACCTACACCCGCTCCGGCGCAGGCAGTCCAAGCACGCTCAGCGCTTCGCCCAACGTTTCCTGAAACTTGGCGGTAAGCCACAGTCTGAGCGCCTGCGTATCTTCATCCGCCTTCAAAATAGGACACGCGGCATAAAAGTTGTTAAACAGCGTGGCCAGCTCGTACGCGTAATTGCAAATTATGCTCGGCGTCAGGTCCACACAGGCCGTGTACAGGGTATCCTGCCAGGCGGCGAGCTGACGCAGCAACCCGTACTCCGCTTTCTCCAGCGGCTCGTTTTCGGCCGGGGTTCTCCATTTTACATGCAGAACGCCTGTTGATGCGTTTTCAGCCCCTGCTCCGTGCTCCCCTGCCGAGTCGCCTGCCGCCTTCTTCAATATACCGGCCGACCGTGCGTACGAATACATCAAATACACGCCGGTATTCCCCGTCACTTCCGTTGCCTGCTGCAGATCAAACACCACTTCCGTCAGCAGGCTGTACCGGAGAAGATAATACCGGATGGCCGCAGCCGCCATCACTCTGCTGGATAACCCGTCCCTGTCCGGTCTTTTGTCCTCGATAATCCGTTCCATCCGGTCCAGCAGTTCAGCAATTTTAATCCCGATGCCCTGCCGGCCCGACATGGCATACGAAGCTCTGCCGTCCGAGGTGTCGATTCCAAGCTCCGCAGCCGTACCTGGACTCAAAGAAACGACGCCATAACCGACATGACGCAGATTGTCCGCCTGCTCAGCGTATCCCAGCACCTCAAGCGCTTGTTTGACCATGGCCTGCGGGTACTCCTGCCTATGGTCGATTACATTAATAACCCTGTCCGCTCCGCCGAAGGCTGCGGCTGTTCCGCTGCGGTGAGTCGTCCACAGATCCTCAGCAAAGCTCTTGTATTTAAAATCCTTCCCCAGTACACCGAATTTCCACAGGTGGTAGGCGATATCCTTGGCAGTGTAGGTCAAAATCCCGTTCGAGCGAACCAGCACCTTGTCCTGGCTGTGTTCGTCCTGCTTGTGTTCGTCCTGCTTTTGTACGTTCTGGCTGTGTTCGTTCTGGCTGTGTACGCCCTGCTTGTGTACGCCCTGCTTGTGTTCGTCCTGCTTGTGTTCGTCCTGATTGTGTTCGTCTTCGCCGCTACCTCCGTCCCGATCCGGCCCGGTCGACGGCTGCCTCAGCACCCAGCATCCCGCTTGTTTCCCGCTATCCATCCGGACAACATGTGAGGTTTGCTTCAGCAAATCAAACGCAGCGTCCCAGAACCCTTCGCCAACAATACCGCTCTCCCAGACCAAAAGGTCATAGGTTATACCGAATTCGCCCATTTCCTCAAGATGCTCCCGCACAATCCGCTCGGCGGCGATAAGGCCAATCCAGGCCAGGTTGCCTTTTCCCTCCTCAAGCGAATGAAGGACCTGTGTTCTTTGTTCCAGCAGCACCGGCGTCTCCGCATATTGTTTGTTCACCCTGGAGTAGACATCCCAGCAAAAATCGCCAAAACGCGCATGCTCCCCCTGATGCGTAGTATTTAGCAGACCTACTACGGTATCGGCCAGCTGGTTGCCGAGATCGTCGATGTAATTGTGGACTTCGACGCGATACCCGGCTTTTTTCATGAAACGGGCCAGGCTGTCGCCGATACAAGCGTTGCGCAGATGGCCGATATGCGCCGACTTGTTCGGGTTGATGGAAGTATGCTCAATGACAGCTTTCCGGTTTTCGCCAATGGAAGGCCATGCAAATTCACTGACAGCCCACCGGTTCCAGTTCACATACAGATTGAGGAATCCCGGCGGAGCGACTTCAATCCGGGCAACCAGGCCTCCAAAATGTCCCCGCTGCTCCAACGTGTTTTTCAGCATCTGCGCGATTTGCACGGGCGGTTTACGCAAAAGTTTGGCAAGCTGCATGGCAATGTTGGTTGAATAGTCCCCGTGCTCAATATGAGCCGGCTGTTCGACCCGAACCGTAAATTTATTCGTTTGATCCGGGGCCACCCCGTCAAGAAGCTGCTTAACCGATTGTTCTATTTCTTTGACCAGTGTTTCACTTATCATGTCCATCTCCCTCTCCAGATAAAATAAAAAAAGCCTCGTCTCCAAAAGAGACGAAGCTTGCTTCGCGGTACCACTCTTATTGTTAAACGGTGAAATTCAGCCCGCAGCCTTATCCGCCCCAAGGGTGCGTGCTGCAAATAGGCGGAGTTTTCTTCCGTTTAACCCCTCCAAAGATAACGGTCTTAGCCGTGACTTCCTACCGCCTGGCCCCTTCGGATTCCCGGCATTTTACCGGGTCCCGCGTACATTATGCTGCGGGGCAAGCCTTGGCTTTGTTTAAGCCCGCAGGCTTCCGCCAGGTTCAGAAGTCCTTCTCGTGGGTGCGCTTCATGGCCGGTTTGTGTACCGGCTCCCACCCTCCCGGCTCGCTTGGACTCCACCGACAACTACTCTCCCAGTCCCTGAATTTCGAATATATTGTGCATCATTATACTCAATAACCCCGCAAGGAACAAGTAGTTTTTTGGAAAAATCAAGGAGGGAGCAGGCAAGTACCTCCAAACGACGGCCCACGGTCTGCCGTCACATGCCGCTAGGTCCCTCCATGTCGCTGGTCCCTTTGGAAAGCAGCCCCTTCAATTCCTTCATAAACATATTAATGTCCTTGAACTGGCGGTAGACCGAAGCAAACCGGACGTAGGCGACTTCGTCGACCGGGTACAGCTGCTCCATCACCAGCTCGCCGATCTGCCGGCTCTCTACTTCCGCCACGGCGATGCCGCGCAGCGACTTTTCGACCTCAGAGACAATCGCCTCCAGGCGCTCGACGGATACCGGACGTTTCTCGCAGGCGCGGATAAGGCCCCGGAGAATTTTGTCCCGGCTGAATTCTTCGCGGCTGCCGTCCTTTTTGATCACCATCAGCGGCGTCTCTTCGACCATCTCAAATGTGGTGAACCGCCTGCTGCAGCGCTCGCACTCGCGTCTGCGCCGGATCGATTTATTTTCGTTGGCCGGCCGGGAATCCAGCACTTTTGTTCCCGAGTAGTCGCAGTAAGGGCATTT
Source organism: Paenibacillus nanchangensis (assembly GCF_046543445.1). NCBI lineage: Bacteria > Bacillati > Bacillota > Bacilli > Caryophanales > Paenibacillaceae > Paenibacillus > Paenibacillus nanchangensis. The sequence continues at coordinate 130,359 of NZ_JBHOFD010000003.1, read as the reverse complement.
CACGAACCTTCACTTCCTTTGCGAAATTTTCCATATATACCTAATTAATTGGGGTTATGAATATGGCAAGTCCGGCGCATAATACAGTTACCAACCGATAGGAGGTGAACAGCAATGGGACAAAACAACAACAACTCCAACAACCTGGTGGTGCCTAGAGCCAATGCGGCTTTGGAGCAACTGAAATTCGAGGTTGCTCAAGAACTGGGAATCCAGCTCTCCCCGGACGGATACCAAGGCAATAAAACTTCTTACGAAAACGGTTCGATCGGAGGTTTCATCACGAAACGCCTCGTAACGATCGCCGAACAGCAACTGGCAGGCCAGTTCCAATAATCGGCCTTGATAGCATGACGAGAGAAGTGTTGACTGGCTCCGGCCGGTCAACGCTTCTTTGTATTTTCCCGCTAAAAACTGCTGTATATCTCCGTGTACTGTTTGTAATAATGGATCACGCGCTGCACATAATGCCGGGTCTCCCCGATAGGAATGTCTTTAATGGTTTCGGCGCTGCCGTCCCAGTCCCCTTCTTTGAGCCACTTTTTCACATTGCCCGGTCCCGCATTATAGGCGGCAATGGCCGCCGTGCGGTTGCCGTCGAACTGGCGGAACAGCGACTGCAAGTACCAGGTTCCCACTTCGATATTGGCGGAAGGCTCCTCCTTCAGGCGTTCAATCGGCACATCGGGAAGCTTGGCCTTTTCGAGGGCCCATTTGGCCGTCTCCGGCATCAGCTGCATGAGGCCAACGGCACCTTTTTTAGATTCGCGTCCGGGCGTGTAGTTGGTCTCTACGCGGATAATGGCCGCCACCAGAAACGGATCGATATCATAGGTCTCGGCATGCTTGCGGATTTCTTCTTTATATTGAATGGGATAAAACCAGGTCATCCAGTTCGTATTTAGAAAAAGGACGGCGACGAAGCCGAGGAACAGGAGTAGCAGCACTCTTTTTTTGCGTAAAAATTTCATGACAGCCCCAGCCTGTCCCACAGCAGTTCCACCTGCACCCGCGTTTCTTCCAGTCCCTGGCTGTTATCGACGACATAGTCGGCGAGTCCGCGCTTCACCTCGATATCCATTTGCGAATCCAGCCGGGCTTCCGCCTGCTCCCGTTTCAGGCCGTTGCGGGCCATTAGACGTTCCAGCTGCGTTTCTCTCGGCGCATACACCACAAGGATCCGCTCGAACATTTCCTGCAGCCCCGATTCATACAGCAGCGGGATATCGGCGATGACAAGGCCTCCGGGATGTTCCCGCTCCAGCCTGTCCATCTGTCCCCGGATTTCCGCACGGATTGCGGGATGAGTCAATTCGTTCAGCTTCCGGCGGGCCGCTTCGTCATGAAACACGATTTCGCCCAGCTTCGAGCGGTTCAGCGTTCCGTCCTCCTGCAGCAGGTCTTGTCCAAAATGACGCACCACCGCCTCCAGCACCGGATGCCCGGGAAGCATCACTTCCCTGGCAATCACGTCAGCATCCACAAGCTGCGCGCCTTTGGCGGCCAGCAGAGCGGAGACGGTGCTTTTTCCGGAGGCAATGCCCCCGGTCAAGCCCATAATCATATGTTTGCTCACCTCATAACAGCTTCATTATACCCATGATGATCAACAATAACGCCGGCAAGGCGGCCGCGTTCTTCATCCATACGCTCCCGGCGAACCGGAAACCGGTCTTCATACCCAACACGAGAAATGACCCGCTGAACAGTGCAATCAGCAGCGACGTCGCTCCCGGATGAAAACCGAGCAGCGCGGCGCCCAGTCCCGCGCCAAATGCATCGAGAGACAAAGCCGCCCCGAGCACTACCGCCTCCAGAGGAGAGATGCTGCCCGATGCGTCTAGGTCCGCAGAAGACGGCGTGCGCAAAATCTGGATCACGACGCCGATCCGCCGCAGCTCCAGCGAATACACGCGTTTCGGCTCCGCTGCATCCAAGCGGGCGGAATCCGCGCCGGCTGAGAGGGCCGGGGACGGCAGGCTGCCGGAAGGCGGCAGGGGCGACGCCGGAGCACTCAGCCCCCAAGCGCCCGCAGCGGCGCGGGACGGCTGCGTCCGGGATGGCCGCTCCTTGGGCGGCAGAGCCCTGGACGGCGGCGCATCCGGCTGCAGGAAGCGGGACGGCGAAAGGCCCGGGAGCGTACGCGTTCCCCGGTCCGCCGCAAGCCGCAGCTTACCGGCTGCTTCGCTGCGTACGCGTACGGTCTGAGACCGCCTGCCCCCCGCGCCTTCCGCTGTCCGGCTGACAGCCGCCGCTACCCGCAGCTCCGGCGGGCCGGGCGGATGCTCCTTTTCTTTTTCCTTCTGAATCAACAGTTGAATAAACGACCAACAGCCCATTACAACCAAAATGACTGCCCCGACTACTGAAGCGGCGTCCGGCGACACCCATTCGGCCAGTAATACGCCCGCCTGCATGGAAATTCCGATGACCACGCCCGAACAGAGCGAAATGATCAGAATCGACAGCAGCGGAATCCGCAGCTTGCGCAGTCCGTACGTAATGCCCACCCCGAAGCTGTCCAGGCTGAGCGCCAGGGCCAGCAGCAGCAGCGAAAAAACGGAACCAAGCACCGCAATCCCTCCCGTGAAGAAACGGCAAAGCCTCAGGGTGCGTGCGTACGCTCCTTCGGCTTTGTCGTGTGCCAGATCGGCTTACTTCACCCAGTATATGGGCGGAGGGATCGTCAGGTGCCAATGCTTAAACGGGATTCCCTGACAGCCGGGCAGCGCCCGGCAAGTTCATTACATTTTCCTATTTTCCATACCCAGCAATCCGGGACTATTCCCGGACAATCGGCTGGCAGTTCGGGCAAAAATGCGTCCCCCGGCCGCCAACGACACTTTTCTCAATCAAGGTGCCGCAGTTGGCGCACGGCTCAGCCTTGCGGCCGTAAATCAGCAGCTGATGCTGATAGCTTCCGCTTTCTCCCTGGCCGTTCACGTAGGATTTAACGGAGGAACCGCCAGCCAGCACCGCTTCGCGCAGCGTCGCCACAATCGCTTGATGCAGCTTGTCCAGCTCCATAGAGGTCAGGCTGTTGGCCGGACGCTCCGGATGAATGCCTGCCCGGTGCAGCGACTCATCCACATAAATATTGCCGATACCGACGATATATGCCTGGTTGAGCAATACTGTTTTGATACGGGTGGAGCGCTTGCTGACAATCTCCTTGAACTTATCGGGCGTGAACTCGGGGTCCAGCGGCTCAATGCCAAGCCCGTTCAGCGGAGGCAGCAGGAATTCTTCACCGGGCTGGAACAGGTCCATCGTGCCAAACTGGCGGACATCCGTATAACGCAGCTCCGTGCCGTCCTCGAAATAAAAAATCACATGCGTATGCTTATCCAGCGGTTCGCCCGCGGCATACAGTCCGTACCGGCCTTCCATCCGCAGATGGGAGACCAGCACAAGGCCGTCGAACAGGATGCGCAAAAATTTGCCGCGCCGCTCCACGCCCTGCACCGTATGTCCCGCAAGCATTGTCTCGAACGCGCGGATGTCGTCGGGTCTCCGGATGATCCGGGCGAGCCGGACCGTGACACTCTTTATCTTCTTGCCTGTAATCAGCGTATTTAATGTTGACTTGACGGTTTCTACTTCCGGCAGTTCCGGCATGATGTCTTCACCTCTACTCCATTATACCGGATCGTCCCGGCTGGAGCATGCCTATTTCGCTTCGTACCAGTTCTTCCCGTAGCTGACCTCCGCTTTCAGCGGAACGGACAGCTTCAGCGCGCCTTCCATCACTTCAGGGACAAGCTGCTTCATCAGCTCCAGCTCGTCTTCCGGCACCTCGAACACCAATTCGTCATGCACCTGCAGCAGCATCCGGCTCTTCAGCCCCCGCTCAGCGAGCGCCGCATCCATCTGTACCATCGCCAGCTTGATGATGTCGGCCGCCGTTCCTTGAATCGGCGTATTCATCGCCGTCCGTTCGGCAAACGAACGCAAATTAAAGTTGCTTGCGTTGATCTCGGGCAGATAACGCCGCCGCTCCAGCAGCGTCGTCACATAACCGTTCTTGCGCGCCTCCACCACGATCTCGTCCATATACCGGCGCACACCCTGGAACACTTCAAAATACTGGTCGATAAACCGGGCGGCTTCTTTCCGGGTAATGTTCAGGTTCTGCGACAGCCCGTAGTCGCTGATGCCGTAGACGATGCCGAAGTTGACCGCTTTGGCCGAGCGCCGCATGTTGGCATCCACCTCGTCCGGGCCGACGCCAAACACGTCCATCGCCGTCTTCGTATGGATGTCCATGTCATGCAGAAATGCTTCCTTCAGCCGCTCGTCGTCCGAAATATGCGCCAGCACCCGCAGCTCGATCTGCGAGTAGTCGGCAGCCAAAATCGACCAGCCCGGCTCGGACGGGACAAATACCTTGCGGATTTTCCGGCCTTCTTCCAAGCGGATGGGAATATTCTGCAGGTTCGGATACTGGCTGCTCAGGCGGCCCGTTGCAGCAATTGTCTGCCGGTAAAAGGTATGCACTTTGTGTGTATCGGATGTAATCTCCTTCAGCAGTCCTTCCACATAGGTAGATTGGAGCTTGGCGATCGTGCGGTACTGCAGGATTAACCGGACGATATCGTGATACGGCGCCAGCTTCTCCAGCACTTCGGCGTCGGTGGAGTAACCGGTTTTGGTTTTTTTGACGACCGGAAGCTCCAGCTTGACGAACAAAATTTCGCCGAGCTGCTTCGGAGAATTCAGATTAAATTCTGTACCGGCAATCTCGTAAATTTGAGCGACCAATTCGGCGATCTGCGCTTCAAATTCTTTGCCAAGCTCCCGCAGCTCGTCCGGATTGGCCATAATCCCCTGCTTCTCCATATCGGCCAAAATCCGCGACAGCGGCATCTCCAAATCCACGAACAGCGGGGTCATCTTCGTCCGCTCCAGCTCTTCGCCCTGCTTGCGGACCAGCGCTGCAATTGCCGCGCTTTTGCGGGCGACATGGGCGCCAAGTGTATCCAGCTCGGGAACCTTATATTTGGCTCCTTTGCCGAAAACTTCTTCATCCGCTGCCAGCCGGGGCAGCCCGTATTTGGCTACCAGGTCGCTCAGGTTCTGATTCGCTTCGGTCGGATCAAGCAAATACGCCGCCAGCTGCACATCGAAAGCCGCGCCGGCAAAAGCAACCCCCTGCCAATGCAGCGCCAGATCCGCCCGGTGCAGGTCGTAGCCGCTTTTTCGTGCTTCTGGATCGGCCAGCCAGTCCCGCAGCCCGGAAGCGGCATCTAGCTTCAGCAGCTCAAACGGCACGAAATAATGTTTCTCCGCCGTGGAGAACGCGATGCCAATTACTTTGCTCCGGTGCGGGTTCTCTCCGTGAGTCTCGACATGCAGCGCCTCCACGCCGGACAGCCCCCGGATCAGCTCGTCCAGCGAATCTTCGCTGACGACGGAAATCTCCAGTTCGGCTTCCGGCTGCGCAGCAGCTCCGTCCGCTGCCGGGCCCGCAGTCGCGCTCAGCGACAGGCGCTCCAGCAGCGATTTGAACTCCAGCTTGGCCAGCGCCGGCCCCGCGGTCTCCCGGTTCAAACCGGGAAACGCCATCGCTTCCCAGGAATGCTCCAGCGGCACCTCGCGGTAGATGGTCGCAAGCTTTTTGCTCATTACCGCATCATCGGCATGGGCTTCCAGCTTCTCTTTCATCTTGCCCTTCAGCTCTCCGGTTCCGGCGATGACGCCTTCAACCGAACCAAACTGGTGCAGCAGCTTCAAGGCGGTTTTTTCGCCTACCCCCGGCACGCCGGGGATGTTGTCGCTGGCATCGCCCATCAGCCCCTTGAGGTCGATGATTTGCTCGGGTGTCAGGTCGTATTTTTCACGGATGTGTTCAGGGTCGTACAGTTCAATGTCCGTTACCCCTTTGCGGATGAGCGCTACCGTCGTGTGCTCCGAAGCCAGCTGCAGCATATCCTTATCCCCGGAAACCACCATGACCTTCCGGCCTTCGCTTTCCGCCTGCTTCGAGATACTGCCGATAATATCGTCCGCTTCATAATTCTCAATTTCGTATTGGGGTACGCCGAGATCGCGCAGCAGCTGCTTCAGCAGCGGGAACTGCTCGGACAGCTCAGGCGGCGTCTTCTGGCGGCCTCCTTTATAATCCTGGTAGCCTTCATGCCGGAACGTAACTTTTCCCGCGTCGAACGCCACGATCAGATGGGTGGGTTTGTGCTCCTCGATCAGACGAAGCAGCATGGTGGTAAATCCGTATACGGCATTTGTCTGCTGGCCCGCGGTATTCGTCAGCGGCGGCATCGCAAAAAACGCCCGGTAAATGACGTTATTTCCATCAATCAGAATCAACTTGTCCATACAGCACCTCGCCTCAGTTCTCTTTGCTCACTCCATCTTAACATAACCCTCCGCAAAAACAGAACCAAAGTCCCGCCGCAATACGCAAAAAAAGGCCCGCTGTTCGCGAGCCTTGGGCGGAAAGGAACGATCGTGTCCTTTCCTATTTCAGCCTTGCGGGTATTGTCTTCCGCCCGGCAGTCAACCCAGCCTGCAGCTTCTGCGGGATGTGGCTAGGCCAGTAGTCCGCAAAAGCTGTATCGGCGGCCGGTGTTCGCTTGTATCCTTACGGCGTCGGGGTGCCTCCGTTGGCGTTCAGCGTCTCCCCGCTGACGTAGCTGGATTCCTGGCTCGCCAGGAACACGTAAGCCGGAGCCATCTCCGCCGGCTGGCCTGGACGGCCCAGCGGCGTCTGGGAGCCAAAATCCTTCAGCTTCTCCACCGGCTGTCCGCCGACGATCTGCAGCGGCGTCCACACCGGGCCCGGTGCAACAACGTTCACCCGGATACCTTGTTCGGCTACCTGCTGGGCCAGCGCTTTGCTGAAGGTGTTGATCGCCGCTTTTGTAGTCGCATAGTCCAGCAGAATCGGCGACGGCTTATAAGCCTGGATCGAGGAGGTATTGATGATCGAGCTGCCCGGCTTCATGTGTTTAATCGCCGCCTTGCACAGCCAGAACATCGCATACACATTTGTTTTGAACGTCTCATCGAACTGTTCGGTCGTCAGCTCGTCAATCTTGGGCACAAACTGCTGTTTGCCCGCGACAACCGCCAGAATATCGAGACCGCCGAGCTGTTCCACAGCGGCTTCGACAAGACGCTCGCAGTAGCTTTCGTCTTTGACGTCGCCCGGCATCGCGACAGCCTTCCGCCCAGCTTCCTCAATCAGCTTGACGACCTGCTGCGCATCGGCTTCTTCTTCAGGCATATAAGAGAGGAGCACATCGGCGCCTTCCCGCGCATAAGCGATCGCCACCGCGCGGCCAATTCCGCTGTCCGCTCCAGTAACGATCGCTTTGCGTCCGGTCAGACGGCCGGTTCCCCGGTATGACGTTTCGCCGCAATCCGGCACAGGGTTCATCTCCTGCTGGAGCCCCGGCCCTTCCTGCTGCTGCTGGAATTCGGGTCCTGCTTTCGGATATTGAGTCGTAGGGTCCTGCATCGTATACTGGTCAGCCATGTTCAGTTCCTCCTTCGGTAGGTTGGACTTTAGATTCGTAAGTTGACTCTAAAATCATTAACCTTCCCGCGGGGATTTAAACGGCGTCTCTGCCTGGTGAAAACTGTATTGCCCGTTAGGCTGTGGTCCACCTGGACTGAACAAGTGAAGCGGAGCTGGCACTGCGGCCAAATTGGGACTTCCGGCTGCTGTTAGTTGCCACCGGATCCCTGGCCGGCTCCTCAAGAACGGCTTTCGATCCCCAGTCCCAAGCCAATCACATTTGCGCTGACCGGCTTCCGTCCGATCTCCCGCGCCCAAACCGAAAGCTGTCCGCAGTGATGAATTTCATGGGCGATCATGTGCGATAGCACTTCGTTCCGGGTGCACTGCCGGATACTGCCGTCCGGCAGCTCGTCCTCCAACCGGTTGTCACCCATGGCGGGATCCCAGTCCGACAGAAACCGCTCCACGTCCGGCCGAAAAACAGCGTCCAGCTCCATCACCCGCTCCAGGCTGCGGTACCCGTCAAAACTCTCCTGAAAATCCGGTTTTCCTTCCAGCACCCGAATCCAGCTCCACTCCACATCGGCGATATGGAAAAGGGTGTGCAGAATCCCGCCCACACCGCCTGTGCGTTGACGAAGCAGCTCATCCTCCGGCACCTCCCGGCACCATTCGTACCAGGCATCCCGGATGATCCGGTTATAGCGAAACATCATATGCGGCAAGCTTCCGCCTCCTCTTTTTAATCGGTTTTATCACCTTCTAATTCTATCATCCGTACACGGAGCATGGTGAGGTAAAAAACAATTATAGCGGCTAGGGTTTGTACGCAAACTGTAAATTAAGGGAATAATCTGGTGAAAATGGGCTATGAGACGAAGATACGAGATAACAGACCGTGAGCGGAAGTCGTTCAGATGTTTTTGCCGCCATTCCGAAAATCACAAGGAGGCCGACCACCTAAAGGACCGTCGTCAGATGCTAAATGCCGTCCTGCGGGTTGCCCGTACCGGCGCACCATGGCGTGATTTACCCGATTATTATGGCCCTTGGTCTTCGTCCTACAGCTTTCTCTGGCGGCTACAAAAGGCGGGAATCTGGGATGAAAATCCTGAACCACTTTACCATTGAGCCCGGCTTTGGTTACCATTGAACCCGACTTTGAGCAAATAATCATGATGGATACAACCATAGTCCGAGTCCATCCGCATGGGGCTGGCGCACAAGGGGCAGAGCAAGCAAGCAAGCGATCGGACGTTCCCGGAGCTGCGTACAGTAACTAGTCAGATTGCAGTACAATCACATTGCGCAATCTGTAAATCCGTATGAAGGGAAAGAATGCCAAGCCGGGACGGGTGTGGCGAGATCACCTGTTTATTGTCAGATCGGTCTCCATTATACCTAACACTTTGGACCGAATCCTCTCCTGTGACACCCGCAGCGGATTACCACCGAATGCGATAGGGAGGTCTTTACAGAGGTCTTTACGGAGATCTTTACGGAGGTCTTTACGGAGGTCTTTACGGAGGTCTTTACGGAGGTCTTTACGGAGGTCTTTAGGGAGGTCTTTACGGAGGTCCTTGCGGAGGTCCTTGCGGAGGTCTTGGCGGACCCAGCGGCCGTTATTTCTGAAATTCTTGGGCTTTGGTATGCCTGACGGACTCCAGTTCCGTTATTCGTACCGAAAACACACTAACTATGGCTTCTCCGCGTAAATAGGTGCTTCTGAGTCCGCAACTTTGCCAAAACACGGAATATTCAGCAATTAAGGTCCTCTGAGTCCGTACACTTGTACCCGTACTGCTGGGGAACCCGCTACGTTTTGAATTCACACATGGACCGCCACACACTTCCAGGAAGGGTTAGATTGGGTTACGATGGGTTACTTTGGGATACTATGGGTTGCTATGAATTACGATGGGTTGCGTTTGGTTACGTTGGGTTACGTTGAGTTGGGTTAGGTTGGGTTGGGTTGGGTTGGGTTACGATGGGTTACTAAATGCTATCAACCCTGGGTCTACAGAATCGAGAATTGTTGGCCGATCGAGCTTATGACAAGACAGCGAGCCTGCTCAAGGCTTTTTTGGCGTTGATTTCGATGAGGTTATGGCTGAAGTAAGTTTGCGTACAGACTCTAGTGAAAAATAGAGGAGAGGCGGGACTGGCACTGCGGCAAATATAAACATCTGGCCGCCCGCGAAGAACCCGCCCCCGCTCCCCCCTGACAGAACGCGGCAAGCACACACTGTACCAACCGCTGCCCTTACTTAACCGATCCAATCATCCCCGCTACAAACTGCTTTTGCATCAGGAAAAAAACAAGTGCCGTCGGCAGCGTCCCGATAACGATCGCCATAAGGATCATGCCGTAGTCCGGCGCATAACCCGAGCCCAGGATGGAGATCAGGAGCGGCATCGTCCGGTTCTCCGGCGACTGCAGCACAACAAGCGGCCACAGATAACTGTTCCAGCTGGCCATAAACGTAATGATCGCACCCGCCGCATACGTCGTCCGCATCGTCGGCACAAAAATCCGGAGGAAGATGCCGAGCTCGCCCAGCCCGTCGATCCGTCCCGCTTCGACCAGCTCACGCGGAAACATTTTGGTGCTCTGCCGGAAAAAGAAAATCAGGAACGCCGTCGCCGCCGTCGGCAAAATGACCGAAGCAAAGGTATCGATTCCGATCCACGGCAGCGTGCCGGTCACATCCGCGAACATCCGGTACAGCGGCACCATCAGCGCCGCAAACGGAATCATCATGGACAAGAGCAGCACAGTAAACACGGCGTCCTTCAGCCGGCTGCGGAACATTTCGAACCCGTACCCGGCGAGCGAGGCGATCAGAAGTGAAAGTACCGTTGTCGTGATTGAAATTTGCGCCGAATTCAGCATCGATTGCCGGAGATCGGTGGTCTCCAGCAGCTTGCTGAAGTTCTCGGCCAGATAGGTACCCGGCAGCAGCCGGCCCCGGGTCACCTCCACCGACGGATTTGTTGAACCCACGATCATCCAAAAAAACGGAAATACCGATACAAACGCCGCCGCCGTCAGAAACCCATAGATAAAAAAACGTCTCAGCTTAGCCACTCCGATCACCTGCCGCTTTGAACTGGAGGACCGACAGCAGCACGATCATGACCAGAATCGAATAGGATACCGTTGCCGCGTAGCCGAAGTCCGCCGAATATTTAAAGGAAAGATTATAGATATACTGCGAAATAGTCATCGTCGCATTGCCGGGGCCACCCTTCGTGATGTTCATGACTTCGTCGAACAGCTGCAGCGTGCCGATCGTCGAGGTGATCGAAGTAAACAAAATAATCGGCTTCAGCAGCGGAACCGTAATCGAGACGAACTGGCGTCCTGAGGACGCGCCGTCGATCCGGGCGGCCTCGTAGACGGACTGGTCGATATTTTGCAGCGCGGACAAGTAAAAAATCATATTATAACCGGTCCAGCGCCAGGTAATCGCGAGGATAATCGTAATTTTGGCCCAAAACGGATCGGTAATCCACTGGATTGGAGCCTCGATCACATGCAGCCGGGTCAGAAACAGGTTCACCGGGCCATCCGCGGCAAACAAATACTTAAACACGACCGAATAGGCAACCAGCGACGTAACGCAGGGCAAAAAGATTGCCGTCCGGAACCAGCCTTTCCCCTTCAGCTTCGGATCGTTCAGCAGGACGGACAGGAACAGGGCCAGCAAGATCATCAGCGGCACTTGAATGAGCAGGTACAGGAACGTATTTTTCACTGTTGTCAAAAAGGTGGCGTCCACCAGCAGCCGCTCGTAATTGTCCAGACCGGTAAAGGCCAGGTTCGTCCCCGTTCCCGTCTGGAAGGAGAGAATCAGCGCCCGGATCATCGGATAGAAATAAAAACCTGATATCAGGAGAACGGACAGCAGTACAAACGACCAGCCGGTCCACGCTTTGCGGGCGCGCAGACCGAGACTCCGGCTCGGGTTATGCATGTCGGCCTCCTTACTTCACCTGCGCTTCGGCTTGGGTCTGCGCGTCGGCGAGGACCGCGTCCAGCGCTTTGCCGTTCAGGTAATTTTGCATTTCGACGACCAGGATATCCTCAACCGCATACGTGTGAAGGCCATAATTCACGCGCGGAATCGCTTCCGTCCATTTGGCGAAGTCCGCCACCGCTTTTTGCCCGCCGAAGAACTCGTCGGCCTGCCCGTAGGCTTCTCCGCCCGCAGCCGCTTTCAGCGTTCCGATAACACCGATGTCCTTCAGCAGCTTCTGGTACAGCTCGGCGTCCGAACCAAAGGTGGCTTTCATGAAGTCGGCCGCCGTGTCCGCGCCGTCCACGTTCAGCACATACCAGGAGCTGCCGCCGAGGTTAGAAGCATGAACCGATTCCGCTTGGCCCGGCAGCTTCGGAATCGGTGCAACCGCCCACTTGCCGGATTGATCTGCCGCCGCTTTGATAGACGGTGTAATCCAGTTGCCTGTCGGCACCGTCGCGACATCGCCGTTGTTCATCGCGGCCACGAACTGGCTCCAGTCGGCATGGATGTTAACGATGTCCGCTTCCATCATTTCTTTATAGATTTCAAAGGCTTCTTTTAAGGCGGCGTTGTCCGCGATGCTTGGCGTCTTGCCGTCCTCCGTCAGATACCAGGCTCCCGCGGACTGGATCATGACGCGGATCAAACCTAGATCGTTAGGGTCCTGCGTGATCCAGGCTTTGCCGGTTGCGGCTTTTACCTTTTTGCCGATTTCAATATACTGCTTCCAGTCGATATCCTGCAGGTCCTCCAGCTTGTAGCCTGCCTGCTCCAGATAATCGGTCCGCACGTACATGCCTGTTACGCCGGAGTCGAACGGAACGCCGTACTGTTTGCCGTCCAGGCTGGTTGGACCGATCTTGTAGTCGGCGAAATCCTCGCCTTTGATCTGCCCGCTGAGGTCGAAGAAGGAATCCGGGTAAGCCTGCAGGAAACCCTGCGCCCGGTAGTCTTCGATCAGGACAATATTCGGCAGGCCTTTGGTCGTACCCGAATTAAGGCCCGTGTTCAGCTTCTGGATGATATCGTTTTGCGCATATTCCACAATTTCGATGTTTACGTCCGGATGATCGGCCGCATAAGCGGCTTTGGCAGCCTCAAGCGCCGCAATGTTAAAGGCCGGGTCCCAGGCCCAGATGGTAACGGTCTTTGAACCCCCGCCCGGCGATCCTTCTTCCGCCGCGGAGCCGCCGTTTTCTCCCTTGGAGCCTGAACCGCAGGCGGTAAGCAGCAGCAGGATGATCAGCAGACAAGCCAGACTTTTTTTCATCGCTTATGTCCTCCCCTATGAACTATAATTGTAAGCGGTTACCGTTTACGCCTTTAGGATAGCATTGGGCTTTCCGGTCCTGTTAGCAATTCCTTTGCCTGCTTTTGTCATTCTTTTGGAGTCCATAAGGGAGTTATCCGGCTTCGGTGGTGTTTTCTTTGGATTCTTGGAAATTTATCGGTTTTTCCGGCAGCGGCAGGCGAATGCGGATACGGGTCCCTTCCCCGGGGCGGCTGATGATTTCGATTCCGTAGCGTTCCCCATACAGCAGCACAATCCGGTCATGAACGTTCTGAATGCCGATCCCCGTAAATAACTGGCGGCGGCTGCCTTGGCCCCGTGTCCCCCGTTTGGCGGCATCTGTATCCATCCCATCCCCGTTGTCCATCACCTCGCACAGCAGTCCTTCCCGCTCCCGGGAGATGAGGACGTGAATCACTCCCTCAGCTTTGGTATGGAACGCATGGAAAAAGGCGTTTTCGACAAAAGGCTGGAGAATCAGCTTCGGCACCCGGTATTCCAGGCAATCAGGCGACACAAAATAATTGACCCGGATCCGTTCCCCGTACCGGACGTGGTTAATAAACGCGTAAGCTTTGAGCTGCTCCAGCTCCTCCCGGACGGTGATCGTTTCGCTGACACTGCCGAGGGCATGCTGCAGCATGGAGATCAGCGCATGAATGGTCTCGACCGCTTTGTCCCGGCTGCCCTGCTGGACCAGAAATTTGATCGAAGCGAGCGTATTATACAAAAAATGCGGGTTAATCTGATGCTGCAGCGCCGCCAGCTCTGCGTTCCGCTGTTCCTTTTGGGTTTCCATCAGCTTGACGACATACCGTTTCACTTCGTCCAGCATGTAATTATAAGCATGCGCCAGCTCCTGGAACTCGAAGCTGCCCGGGACTTTGATGTAATTGTGGAAACCCCGTTCGGTGATTTTGGACATCTGCCGGACTAGCAGGGTCAGCGACCGGGTCAGCCTTCTGGAGATCAGGAACACCACGATAAGAGCGGCCAGCACAATGCCGGAGCAGATTAACGCCACTGCCTTGGTGTTCACAATCTGGCCAAGCGCCGTACGTTTGTCGATCAAATTCACGATCGTGTAGTCGGATAACGGCAGTTCATCCGCAAGCGCTATCATTTGCCTGCCGCGAAACTTCAGCTCTGTGTATCCAAGCGATTCGTCCCGGATCCGGGCGGCCGCCTCAAGCAGCTGTTCCCCGGATTCGCCTTCCAGCCCGCGCAGGCTGCTGGAGACCACCTTGCCTTCCCCGTTCACAATCGCAACATCGTTTCCGCTGCTGGCAAAGTTCGCATAAAAGGAGCGGAATTCGTGCCCGGGAATGGTGATGTACAGCTGGCCGTAAGGTTCGCCGCCGTTCTGGGCGGTCAGCGCCCGGGTCGCCACAATCAGCGGGGAAGACGGCGCGCCGTAAGCGGCATCATCTTCCCGGTAGAAGCTGTAGGACAGCTTGCCCGGTTCGCGCAGCATCCCGGCCGTCAGCGGATGCCGGCGCAGTGCGGCGTCCGTCAGCAGCAGGCGGTTCGTATTCGTCGAATAACTCCGCCCGTTGCTGCCCATGATTTTCATGGAAGCGCCATAAGGGTCGAGGTTCGTCTGGATTTTTTTCATCTGCTGGATCATGCTGTAGTAGCTCTTCATTTCGCTGAGCGAGCTGGAATCCCCTTCCGTCAAAAAACGCTTAATCGTCCCGCTCATCCGGGTATTGTTCGCCGCGGTCACGATGGAATAATGAAAAGCCTCGAAGTTGGCTTTAATCTGGCTGATGACCTTGGAGTTCGTAATGCTGAACGTCTCCATAAACAGCTTCTCCGACATCCGGACGGTCGTCCACATGACCAGAACCGCTACGGCGACGATCGAAACCAAGGTGACAAGGAACATTTTGATAAACAGGCTTTGGGATTTGAGGCGTTCGGCAAGGCTCCGTTTCATTGGCCCCGCTCCATGCCCCAATGCTTGCGCCGGTATTCGCTTGGCGACAGTCCCGTGTATTTGCGGAACACTTTGCAAAAATAGCTGTGGTCCCCGTATCCGACCCGGCTGCCGATATCGGCAATGGGCAGTTCACCGGACCGGAGCAGCACAGCCGCTTTATCTGTGCGGATTTTGTTCAGGTATTCCTTGAAGCCTTCTTTGACTTGGGCGGTAAACAAGGTGGAGAGGTATGTCGGGTTAAAATGAAACCGGGCGGCCAGCTCCGTCAGTGTCAGCGGCTCCGCATAGTGCTCTTCAATGTAGTCCAGCACTTTTCGCACACTAGCTCCGCTGCCTTGCACCGGCTGGCGGCTGCCGGCCCAACCCAGTACCTTAGCAGCAAATTCATCCATGAAATCCACTGCCTCGCGGACATGCCGGGCTTCATCGATCCGGCGGAACATCCGGTATTTCTCCTCCTCCAGCTCGGGCAGATGGCTGAGCTGGGTTGCTGCGGTAAAGACCATGCCGCCCAGCAGCGACTTGAATTCAAATACATCGGTTTGTCCGTAACCGGCGGCCGCCTCAACATAACGGCGCATCTCGTCAAACGCTTCTTCCAGCTGCAGCCGCTTCACCCGCCCGGCGAACTCGGGCAGCGAAAACGCCGGCGGCGGAGCGGAAGCGGGATGGAGCAGCTCCGCATCCAGCATCCGCCGCTCCGGCAAAAAAAACCGCTGCCGCAGCAGCCGGCTGTAGCTGTCCCGGTGCACGTCCCGCAGCTCCGCCAGGGAGCTGAAGGGTTGGCTGACGATCCACTGCAGCTGCGGCCAGCTCTCCTCCTGCGTCCGGTCCACCTGCGCCAGAAGCTGCCGCACCCGCTCAAGCCCGCGCTCCGTTCCGTTTGCGAGCAGCATCTCCCGTTCCTCGGCGCGCAGGGTATACACAGCTGCTTCCGCTTCGTCCGCCGCCGCGTTTAACGCCTGCCGCAATTGGAGCAGCGGCGGCTCCGTCCCGCTCTCCTGCGGGAACGCCGGCTCTTCCCCGCAGCAGCCAAGCAGCAGGAATCGCCCGTACGGGAAGCTGCTGTCCCCGATTTCCTGGCCGGCGTCGTATCCGGCCAGCAGCCGGCAGAGCAGCGGCTCGATCCCGGAAGCATCGCCAGCGGCCGCTTCATGATGCCCGCCAGGCAGGCGGCTTCTGGCTTCCCGCAGAACACCAAGCAGCATCCCGGCTTCCAGCTTCGGCTTCAGGATATAATCGGCGGCTCCGCTCTGAAACGACGACCGCACATAATCAAATTCGCTGAAGCTGCTCAGCACAATCACCTCGGTACCCGGATAGTCCTGTTTGACGCGCCGGGTCAGCTCTTCGCCGTCCATTACCGGCATGACAATGTCCGTAATCACCAGCTGCGGGCGCAGGCTCTCTATCAGCGCCAGCGCTTCCCGGCCGTTGCCCGCCTCCCCGGTAATCCGGAAGCCTTCCCGCTCCCAGTCCAGCAAATACTTAATGCCCTGCCGGACCAGCATTTCGTCATCGACGATCAGCACCTCACAGAGATTCATCGGCGTTCCCCCTTTTGATGTGAGTCTAACGCTTTCAGCTTGATGTTTGGATCGTTTTAGAGACAGCTATTTGCTGAATGCCTTTTTTTGTAATGATGTAATTTGCGGGCAGGCACGTTGTACCCGGATGATTCCGGCATCTGGCATACAGCTCCGCAATATCCCGCTGTACGTCGGTGCTCAGCCGCTTCGGCTCCTTGACGCCCCAGTTCTCCATACACTCCAGAATCAGACGTTGTGTCTGCGGATAGCGGTTTGACAGCTCCAGGAGACAGCCCGCGGCGCCGAGACGCAGCTCCTCATTTCCTTTCCTGCGCAGCTTGCCGACGCATTTGGTGACCAGACCCCACAGCCACACCTGGTATGTATTCATGCTGCCCTGAGAAGTTTCGCCCTCTTGAGTATTTTTGCTCCCTAGAATCGGCGAGTCAAAAAAACCCCGGCGGACCGCCGCCCACAACGCCAACAGACTGTTGGCCGCAAGCGTGTCGGTGTCCTGGTTGTTTAGATAGGCGTGCAGCGTCCGGATATGGCCCGAGATGTCGATCCCCCGCTCCGCCAGCCGCCACCAGATCTGCGCATTCAGCTCCTCCGCCGGAATACCGCTGACATAATATTCGTACCGGAGCAGCTCTGCCGCTTCTTCGGAAAAGCTCACGTTCAAAGCCAACAGGCTGTCCACCAGCACGGCGGCCCGGTACTGGACATACCGCTCGTCGTCCGTCTTGTCCCGCTCTTTTTTCTCCAGATGGATCAGCCGGGAAGCAGGCAGAACATAACGCTCCAGATCGGCGGCTTCTCCCGAGGCTAAAGTGGCATAGGCAAGCTCCAGCAGATCCGCTGCAAGCACCGCATCGTACAGCGCAGCAGCCCGTCCGTATTCGCCCCAAGGCCCTGAAGGCGCCCCAGCCAAAGCTTCCGCAATCAGCCGGATCACCGGCTGTCCCGGATTCGCATTTTGCAGCTCCGCCGCAAGCCGCTCTTTTTGCTCCTGCCGCTCCGTGGTATCCGCTTCCATGAAACCCAGCAGCCGGGCGGCGAGTGAGCCTTCGCTGTCTTCTCTTAATTCTGATTTGTTCATCGGTTTCTCCACCTTTGTTTTGTCTGCATCCGAGGCAGCACGTTTTTCCTATTATTCAATAGGATCAGTCTCTAAAAATCATGCTAATTCATCTGCAAGCGTTGTTCAACAGGAGAAACTTGAATCCATTGACCACCTAACAAGTGTTAGGTATACTGGAGAAAATATCAGCCTAACAGTTGTTAGGCAAAACGTGGAGGTAAAGAGATGGATTCTCACGGTTTGAGCACACGCGGCAAAATTACCGCTACAGCTCTGGAATTGTTCAGTATAAACGGCTTTAGCACCGTATCCGTTCGAGATATAGGCAAGGCGGTTGGGATCAAAGAAAGCTCTTTGTACTATCATTTCAAGAATAAGGAAGAGATTCTTCGTACGATCTTTCAACAGGCCGAAGAGGAAATGCAAAGACGAAAAAACCGCTTCAACGATGCACTGTCGCTATCCCCAAAGGTGCCCTGCGAAAATTTCGTCCTGGCCGGACAGGCCTATTTGGAGGGCTTTTTGCTCGAACCAAGCATGATGAAGCTGATCCGTGTTCTGACTATTGAAAAGCAGCGCAACAAAGACGCCGCCGCGCTGTATCGGCAGCTGCTGTTCACGGAGCCTGGGGCGCACCAGGCGAAAGTATTTTCGCTGCTGATGGATCGGCAGGAAATTCCAAAGGATAACGCGGAAGCGATGGCTGCAGAATACCAGGCCATCCTTCTTTACGTATTTCAGAAGCACTTCTCGGGTTCCCAGGCTGAGGCGCCGGACCACACGGAGGCTTTGACTGAACTGGCGGCGCTGTTAAGACGTTTTTTTGTTCGCTATTTCGAATGCGGTGAGGGATGAAGGTGAACTTGTACCGGACCAAAAAAGCACAGCAGCTGATTGCTGCCTCCTATGACCGTTTGCTTGACGAATGGGGCGTCGCCACCCAGCTTAAGGATATTGAAACGAGGTACGGCAGCACTCGTGTGATTGTCTGCGGCAATCCCGAAGCCCCCCCTCTCCTGCTCCTGCACGGCGTTGGAGACGACTCCGCTTTGATGTGGATTTACAATGCGGCTGCGCTTGCTCCGCATTTCCGCCTTTATGCTGTCGATACCCTGGGCGGGCCGGGAAAAAGTGTCCCAAACCGGAATTATAACCAAACCTTTGACCATTCGGTCTGGATGGATGAAGTTCTGGACGGCTTGGGGCTCGCGGAAGTTAACCTGGCAGGCGTATCCCATGGAGGTTATCTGGTCCAATACTACACGCTTGTCAGGCCGGAACGGGTTAAAAAAGCAGTCGCTCTGGCAGCCAGCGTTCCTGTCCGCTCAGCAGGCCATACCATGCTGACGATGATGCGGATTTTTTTGCCGCAAGCCCTGCTCCCGACATCCAAAAATGTACATAAACTTCTGACTAAACTTACAGGCGACAACAGCGCCGCTTTTACCGGGAATCCGCTGATTGTGGAGCATTTTCTGCATTTGCTGAAAGGCTACAATAATATGGCCATGAAGTATCACGATATCGCGAGTTTTAGCGAAGCACAAATAAGCAGCATCCGGGACAAGGTGCTGTATCTGGCCGGAAATGCGGACCCCTTCATGATCCGGGGAGGCAAAGCGGCGCTTGAAGCAGCGCGGATGAACGTCCGATTTTTCGACGGGGTGGGTCATGGCATCAATCATGAGATCGCCGCAGCCATCAACGCGATATTCATTGAGCATTTTACGGGCAGTAAAGTCCGGGTGTAACTCAATTAGAAGGTGTGCAAGACTGTGTTGTCCTTCCTCCTTTGTCTCTCTCCTTTGCCGCACTCTCCTTAGCCCCTCTCTCCCCGCCGCAAAAAAATAAAACGTTTCGGAACCTGCGCCGCGTCTATAGGATAGATCGGCAGCTTGCTGAAAGCTCAAAACAAGGAGGATAACATGACAGAATTCGAGCTGGCCAAGGCTGCCTGCGAAGGAGAGGAGGAGGCCTTTTTCACCTTTTTATCCTTGCACAAAAGGCAGCTGTATGGCATCGCATACAGCTACATGCGGAGTGAAGCCGACACGCTGGATATGCTGCAGGAAGCAGCCTACAAAGGCTGGTCCAAATGCCGCACCCTGAAGGATCCGGCCGCTATGCTGCCCTGGCTGATTCGCATTTTGATCCGCTGCTGCATTGAGGAGCTGAGGCGGCAAAAGCGCAGGCCTTCCCTGGGTCTTGATCCGTCAGGCAGCTATAACCCGGAAATGATCAGTGTAGCAAAACTCGACATGGAGCAGGTTCTGAACCGGCTCAAACCCAAATACAGAGAAGTGATCATCCTTAGGTACTATAACGATATGACAGTACCGGACATAGCCCGGGTGCTCGGAAAGTCGGAAGGGACCATTAAGACCTGGCTGCATCAAGGGCTGAAACAGCTTCGCGGCAAATTTCATCACGGAGGTGATCTGCAGCATGATCCATCATGAGGACGGAATGCTGGAACGAGGCAGGCAGCAGGTACGGCAGGCGGCAAAAACAGTGCAGGACGAGGCGATGGACGAAGCCTTCCGGCGCGGAATCCGGCGGGCGGCCGCAGAACGCACACCTCCCGCGCGGCGCCTGGAAAGAAAAAAACGGCTGCGTATGGCCGCCGCTGCGGCTGCCGTTCTTTTGATCGCCGGAGGAGTATTGGCGGGCGGCTACCGCTACCTGCCGGATTTGGCACCAGCAGCGGAGCAGGCGCAGACTTCTGAGCGGATACCGGCTTATGCAGAAACCATGTTCGACAAAACGGATAATTTTCTCGTGATGATCAAACAGGCGGTGGACCATGGATTGTACCATGAAATTAACCGTTCCGCAGCCGCTGGGGGCTATTCGATTCAAATTCACGGGGCCGCAGCCGACAGCCGGAGAATCATTTTGTTCTACACGACGGAGAACCGGAACGAATCACTCCCTTTACGGCTGAGCTATAATCAGCCGCCGCAGCTGCTGGATAATCAGGGACGGGTGCTAAAGGGCACTTTTACCTGGGATACCTACGCGAAGCTGCCCAAGGATGAACCGTACACCAAAGGAATAATGATCTTTGACTTTGAGTCCCCGGGACAGATGCCCGAGAGCTTCCAGGTGAAAACTACCTGGTCGCAGCTAAAACCGGCAGGCAGCACAATGCCTGTACAGACGGAAACCCTGGTTGTTCCGCTCACGGTACCCCAAAGCGCTCATACCGCGGATATCGCGCAAAAGCCGCTTGATATAAACATTGAGCAGAACGGGCACCGGATCACTTTTAACAGCATGGTCCAGAGTCCTTTAAGGACAGACCTGCAGTTCGGATTCCACAGCGATACAGGCAAGGAGCTGGATCAGATCGAGGCGGTGCTGCAGCTTGCATCCCCGGCTGAGATTGATCAGCAGTCTGCAAAATACGATACCACGTTACGATTCGACCGCAGGCTGATGACGCCGGAAGGCGGCACACTTTATCTCACAAGCAGCTTTTATTCGGAGCACCGGGAGCTGTGGCTGAAATTTTATTATGCCAGCCTTCAGCCCGATCACAGTGTTGAAATTGCGGTCGATCCCGCAACAGGCAGGCTGGTGAGCTCTCCCGATGACCAGATCTCCGTAGAGCCCGTGCCGGAGCAGAGCACAGACCGGGACTTGCGGCTGCGGCTGCTATATGGACCGCAGGAGACGGTTCAGGGAGGTTATTTTGAACTGAACAATACCTTTAAGGATGCCGAAGGACAGGATCATCCGTTTGAGCAGACGTACGAGTCGGGGGAAGGAACCTATCTCCGGATTCCGGACTACCGGAAGTTCCCCGCCCCGTTCCGGTTCGAAATCCTGAAATATTGGGGGAATGTCGAGGAGCTGACAGAAGCCGAGGCCCAGCGCGTCCGGTAGCAAAAACGGCGGATTTTACCGGGAATCTCCTCCCCTGCCGCTTAGAAGACACCAGCCTTGATAAAAACCAGCTGCCGGGTATAAACCTGAGCTGGTTTTTTATTTTTCCGGCTCATATTCCTCTGTGCCGCAGTCAGATATCGGCCTGAAACAGCCGCGGTTTTTCAGGTAACATCCACCCCGTCGTAAGCATCGCCAAGCGAAACAAAATCATCCCGCAGCCAATACCACCGCCCTCCCCCGTTGCCGATAAGCCGTGCAAGCAGGTCGGTAAAGCTCCCGGCAATAATCGGGCATTCGCCGGGCTGCCCATGGGTATCCCAAAAGCTGGAATAACAGCGGCCGCTTCGCTCCCTGCTTAAGTCGATCGTCAGATAATCGCCGTTATCCTCCTTTGCCACAATAAACCAGTGTGATGAGATGTCATATTCCGCCCTTTCCCCGACGATGACAGGATTAGCTGGCACAAACTCTTCAGGCGGAACAATATGCACCGTATAATCACTATCCTGAAATAAGGTCAGGCCGCCGCATGTCTCATAAAATTGCTTGAGATCGGCAGGCAATGTATAACCCTCTTCCAATGAAGGCAGCTCCCCTGGCGGCGATACGCGGCTCCCTTGCAGTGTTTTGACCTTGGCAATTAACGAATGAATGTCCATGCGGCACTCCCCTTTATGCTTTGTCCGAAAAAATGATTGTGATGATCCATTAATGAAAATTCGCTCGTTCAGTTCCGTTATTACAGATCCGTTACTATAGATCCGTTACTACAAATCCGTTGGCTGCAGATCCGTAACCACTGGTCCAGTCTAATTTAATTCAGTTCATTTTTCCACTTCTTGCGCAGTGTACAGCTGCATAGCCTTGCAGTATTTTCAGTTTTGCGCATATTTTCGTTTAACAAGAGAGGAAACCACGTGCAGGGCGGCCGCTTTTAGTCACTTAGGGCGATTGTAACAATCCGGTAAAAGGGAGTAATGTAGTTATGGCAAGTATTTGGATTGGAGGCACAACATGAGCAAGCATTGGAAACGGATGGTGGGGATAAGCAGTGCACTACTCCTCATGTTCCCGGTACTAACAGGCTGTAATGGAGACACGAAAAAAACGGAAGCCCGGCCGACGGCTACAGCGGGGGCAACGGCTACGGCGGCGGCTACGGCTACGGCAGAGACTACGGCTACGACGGGGGCTACGGCGGGGGCAACCGCTACGGCGTCAGCAGCGGCCAGCACAGTCCCTTCCGCTCCAGCTCCTTCTGCAGGTCCTAAGGCGGAGGCAAGCCCCAGCCCAACCGCACCCGCGGAGCGGCCGACGCAAGCGCCGAAGGCGGTGACCCGCACCGCACATCCGGAGAATAGAGGACCGATCATAGCGGGAACGTATGTGGGCGCAGGAAGCAACCCTATGTACAGCCGCTGGGCCAAGGTCACCCAGACCGGTCCAAATGCGTACCATCTGGAAGTCAACGCCGTAGCGGGGCTAGGTTATAATAACGGCGGCCTTGATGCGGAATTTGTTTATGATGGGAAAAGGCTGCAGCAGGTTCCATCAGGCGGAGCGGATGCCGAAGACGGAGGTGAGCTTGATCCTGAGATTACTTTATCGTTTGATCAACACCGTTTAGTTGTAGACTATCCGGACGAAGGATATGGAGGGTTCGGAGCCGAGCCGAAAGGCGAATATTATTTGTCGATAGCTGACCAAAGGGATTCGCCGTTCCTGAACCGGGTTTTTACAGCCATTGACCGGGCTGATACCTATTGGAACGAAGAGGACCGGAGCGAAGTGCTGACATTCGAAACTTCCGAGTCATCTCAAATATTGCTTGCCCGCTTCTACGAAACTGCTGAACGGGATTATGTGGTCAGCGAATATGCGCTCTCTTATGATAAGAACACTGACGAGTTGGTGTCACTTGGAGAAATCGATTCGATAAGTCTGACCGAGCTAAAAAATAAGCTGCTGTCACTGGGGCTTGACGAAGATCTGATTTATGAAATTTTACATAAGGACTATTACGACCGCTTTTTGGAGATTCAGCATCTCCGGTTCGATAATGGCGAGCCGACAGCCATGCAGGATGATCAGGAATTCAAACTGACGGAAGAAGAAGCGTTCTACATCGTAATGGGCATTGAAGACGCTACCTCTAATTCGGGTGATTCCTCTTTTCCAGAGTTTCGTTCACGTTTCTATCAGGAAGTGGATCATGCCGACGAGCAGACCGTTACCATTCATTTATACGAAGTGGTCGATGACGGCGACGGAGAATCCCACACCGCTACAAGTGATTGGCTTGACGTGGATCGAAGCACGGGACGGGTGACAAGTATGTTTGAGGATTTGTAGTTAGATAAAAAACACCTGTCCAATGGCGTTAACCCTTCCGATTCGTAAGTTTATTTGAGGATGAAACGACTGATTCGGAAAATTCTATTTATCTCAACCACACTCTCACGGGGTGTGGTTTTGTGTTTGTTTGCACGTATGATAGCTGCTTTCTGATTATCAATATTTTTGGATTTGAACAAATTTGTCAATTGCTCTAAAGCCTTTTTATCTGAACTCCAAGAGAAAAGACGGCGAACAAAGCAAAGCTCCCCAGTGTCCTTATGCGCAAAAACAGCCCCGCTCTAAGCATCAGCTTAAAGCGGGGCTGCACAATCTTTTTTAATTCCGAATCGGTCTCGGTTCCCGATTATTGATTCAGGTCCGGACGTTTGCCTGTCACCAGGTACACAACGCTTTCTCCGATGTTTGTCGCATGGTCAGCAATCCGCTCAATGTAGCGGCCAACCAGCATGAGCAGCATCGCCTGGGAAGCATTATCCGACTTCTCCGTTACAAACGCGTACAGTTCGTTGATCATCGCGCTGTACAAATGGTCGACCTGATCGTCGTCCTGGGCCATTTTGTAAGCAAGATCCGTATTCTCATCGAGATAAGCGGTAATCGCTTCCCGGGTCATGACGTTTACGAGTTCAGCCATCCGCGGAATATCCACCAGCGGCTTGATGAGCTGCTGGCCCTGCAGACGCATGGTCACTTTGGCCACGTCCAGCGCCAGGTCGCCCATCCGTTCCAGGTCGCTTGAGATTTTGAATGCGACGATGATGCGGCGCAGGTCTTTGGCGACTGGCTGCTGCGTGATGATCAGACGGGAACCGATATCCATGATCTGGTCTTCCATGGCATTCAGCTCGGCGTCAGCTTTTACAATCGCCTGGGCGCGTTCAACATCCAGATTTTGAAGGGCCAAAATCGCTCCTTCCAGGGCATCCGTTACATGGTCTCCCATCTGCTGCAGCAGGCTGCGCAGTTCTTCCAAATCCTTGTCAAATTCTTTTCTGCGAATCATTCTCTTTGGCGAACCTCCTCGGGTGGAAATAGCCTTGCTGGCGGGTGATCTCGGAACAAAATAAAAGTCGGACGCTTAACCGAAGCGTCCGGAGATATAATCTTCCGTGCGGGGGTCCTTCGGATTGGAGAACAGCATCTCCGTATCCGCCGCCTCCACGATGACGCCGTTCAGGAAAAACACCGTGCGTCCCGAAACCCGCGCCGCTTGATGCATGTTATGCGTGACCATGACGATCGTATACCTGTTTTTTAATTCCTGAACCAGCTCTTCAATCTTCAGTGTGGATACCGGGTCAAGCGCCGACGTGGCCTCGTCCATCAGCAGAATATCAGGCTGAACCGCAAGCGCACGGGCAATACAAAGCCTCTGCTGTTGGCCGCCGGACAAGCTAAGCGCCGATTTTTTCAGAAAATCTTTCACTTCATCCCATAAAGCAGCTTGACGCAAGCTTTGCTCAACAATCTGGTCAAGCTCGGCTTTGGGCGGTTTGCCGTGCAGTCTTGGACCGTAAGCGACATTGTCGTAAATCGACTTGGGAAAAGGATTCGGCTGCTGAAAGACCATGCCAACCTGTTTGCGCAGACTTTCCACTTCAACCTCGTCTCCGTAAATATCCTTGCCGCCGATTTTGACGCTTCCTTCAATCCGTGTTCCTGCGATCATATCATTCATCCGGTTTAAAGTGCGCAGCAGCGTGGACTTGCCGCAACCGGAAGGTCCGATAAAGGCGGTAACTTCCTTTTCGGGAATTTGTAAATCCATACCCTTTAAGGCATGAAATGACTCATAATAGAGGTCCAGCTTCTCTATGTCAATGATGGATTTCATTTGTTATGGAATTCTCCTTCTCATCATCTTCTTTACGATGATAAGCTTCAAGTGTAAATAGAGTTGTAGGGAATTGTAAACGCATTGTAAAATCCCCCTTTACCCGCAGCAGCTTACCTTTCGTAACTTGTATCGCCGGTCATGACCTGCAGCTTATGTTTTACATCCTCCGCCCGCTCTGCGCTTTCCCGGGCAAGACGTGAAGCGCGGCTTCCGGACTGTTCAACCGTCTGCACCGCAACCTGCAAATCCGCAAAAACCGCTTCGGCCTGCTCGACATCTTTTGCGCTGCCGCCGACCTCGGCGACACCCGCCTCCGTCAGTTCTGACGTCTCCCGCGCCAATTGGACAATGTGCTCCAGGAGCACACTGACGGCCGCAGACAGCTGCCGTGTCTGCTGGGCTAGCATACGCACTTCGCCGGCAACAACCTGGAATCCCCGGCCATGCTCGCCAGCATGCGCCGCTTCAATCGAGGCGTTAATGGCCAGCAGTCCGCTCCGTTCCGCAATCCCGCCGATTTCGCCGGTCATAGAGGAAATTTGCTCCACATCCTCAAGCAGGCGGCTTACCTGCTCCTGCTGGCTGCGCATCCGCTGATCTACCCGTAAGTACGAGGTTTTGACTTCAACCAGCCGCTTGGTACCTGACGAGATCCAGTGTTCCATCCGGCGGCATTCCTCCTGCGTGGTGCCCGCTGCGGAGGCAGTTTCCAGCAGCGCCGCCTCAATGCCGGAAATATGGCTGTAGCTGTCGGCCACCGCTTCGTCGCGCTGACGCTGTGCGATTTCCTGCAGACGCCCCGAAAGCAGCATCATATCTTTTACGGTCATGACACCGGACAGCTTGCCTTGCTCCAAAATCAGAATACAGTCATAAAATTGCGCTTCGGGCCGCTGCAGCGCCTGCTGAATCAGTTCCTCTGGCGACCCGGACCCTTCAAACCTCATGGCTTCCGTATCGGCAAACAGGCTGGCGGCGCGGTCATAAAACAGCTCGGCGGCAAACCGTCCCGCCAAACGCCGGTAAAAGGCGTCCCGCATCAGCAGACCGGCCGGTGCTCCATCTTCGCCGGCTACTACGGCGCATGGCGCCTCCGCATGCTCCCGGAACACGCCCAGCACCTCGCGGCAGGTTGCCGTTAGCGTAACGGCGGGAACCTGGATCGTGTACTGCCGGACATCGGCCTCCGCCGGACGGGCAGAAGCCGGACCGGGCCGCTCCGAAGCGGCCTGTTCGCTGCCGGCGGTCTCTGCCGGGGCGGACATCGCTGATGCGTCCGCCCGGCTGAACGCAGCGGCTGCTTCAAAACCGCCTGGCGTCATGGCCGTTTCCGTTCGGCTGGACGCGGCAGCAGGCGCTTGCGGAACCGCGTCTTTCGCTACAGGCCGCGGAACAGCCGCCTCTGGCCGGACGAGTTCCGGCTGGAACATGGTGTCCGCTCCGCGCGGCATCCCATCGGGCCGGCTTACGGCCGCCATGCGCTGTTCGGAAGCGCCGGAGGTGTCCTTATTCAGCGGCCGGGCCCTTTCCTCTTTTTTATCCGTCGCCAAGTTTTCCAGTCGGTCTAGCTTGTCCAGCAATGTCATCCCGCATTCCCCCAACCTGTTACTGTATGTGAACAGAATAACAAGCAAATGTAAACTCAGCTTAAGGATTGGGTTCACGTTATGTTAATATCTGTCGTTTGAACCAGGACCGGGGAACTATTGGCGGCCTGATCTTGTCCTTGTCCTTGTCCTTGTCCTTTTCTTCTTCCTTTACCTTCTCCGTTCCCTTCTCTCCCAAAAACGCGGACCCCTGTCATGGCGCGACAAGGGTCCTGGCATTTAAATGACCGGAGTTCTTTTTTTATTAACCACCAGCTTATAGCCGACGCCGCGAATGGAATCGATATGCACCGACTCGGGGTCAAGCTCCAGCTTCTTGCGCAGGGAGCTGACGTGAACATCGACCGTACGCTGGCCGCCGATATAATCGAAGCCCCAGACCGCGTTCATCAAATCGTCCCGCGTCAGGACCACACCCGGCTTGCGGGCCAGATACAGCAGCACTTCAAACTCCTTGGGACGCAGGTTAATGCTGTGCCCCCCAAGCGACACTTCATAACGTTCCGGATAAATTTCCAGCTGCCCCAAAATAATCGTCGAAGGCGAAGCGGCCGCATCGGAAACCGGTTCTTCGCTCACCCCGGATACCCGCCGCAGAACCGCACTGACCCGGGCCAGCAGCTCGGATACACCAAACGGCTTGGTGATGTAATCGTCCGCCCCCGACTTCAGTCCGCGAACGACATCTTCTTCAGTGTTTTTTGCAGTCAGCACAATAACAGGCGTACGAATCCCCTGGGACCGAAGCTTGTCCAGGATATCGATCCCGTTCATTCCTGGCAGCATAAGATCAAGCACGATCAGATCAAACGTTTCTTTTGCCGCGCGGTCAAACCCTGCGGTACCATGATCCTCTACCGTAACGTCATACCCCTCCTGCGTTAAATTGTAGGACAGCAGCCGGGACAGCGTCGGTTCGTCTTCAATGACCAGCAATCGTTGTGCCATAGGTTCCCCCGTCTTCTATATAAGATGTAATAATACCCAGTTCCATTCACTTGTAAAAAATAAATTTACGCAAAACAGCGCCAAGCCCATCATATCACCGAAATGTTAACGCGGTGTAAAACCTGCGGCCCTCGCCGTCCAATCTTCTTTTATTTTCCTTCCTGCAGCAAAGGCAGCTCCAAAATAAACGAGCTTCCGATCCCCAGCTCGCTTTCAACCGAAATCGATCCGCGGTGCAGCTCCACCAGATGCTTGACGATCGACAGCCCGAGGCCTGTACCGCCTGAGCTTCTGGACCTTGCTTTATCCACCCGGTAAAACCGTTCAAAAATCCGCGGCAAATCCTTGCGCGGAATGCCCATCCCCGTATCGGTTACCGCAAACACCACGGTTTCCGAGCCGTCTTCCAGTGTTTTGCTGTCCGCTGCAACATTCACGCTTCCCCCGTCCTGCGTGTAATTAATTGCGTTGGAGAGCAGATTGAGGAAAATTTGCCGCAGCTTATCTTCGTCGGCTTCGATAAACAGTTCTTCGGGAACATCGACACTGAGACTGATTTTCTTTTTCTCCGCAACCTTGCTCATCGTGCCGGCCAGCGAATCGAAAAACGGAGCAAGATGCACCGGCGAGCATTCGAGCTGGGCGCGTTTGGATTCAATTTTGGACAACTCCAGAATGTCTCCGATCAGCCGGTTCAGCCTTTCATTTTCATCATAAATAATCTGCAAAAATGACCGCGCCGTCTTCTCGTCCGTCACTCCCCCGCCAAGCAGTGTTTCGGCAAAACCCTTGACCGCCGCAACCGGCGTCTTCAGCTCATGCGACACATTGGCGACAAACTCGCTGCGCATCCGCTCCAGCCTGCGGATTTCGGTAACCTCTGTCAGCAGGAACAACATCCCGTTGTATTCGCCGCCCTGGTTCATCGGCACCCCGTCCAGCCGGATTATCCGTTCGCCAGGGTTATACACTACGCGTTCCTCGTGGATTTGCTCTCTGCGCATCAGCCCTTCTTCCACAACACGGGTCAGTTCGTAATGACGTTTTAGCTCGCGGTAAGACAGACCCGCCATTTCACGGTTGTCCACATCCAGCATCCGTTCGGCCGCCCGGTTCACGAGGGCGATTTCGCCGTCAGCGCCGACCACCAGAATCCCGCCGGTCATGTTATCCAAGACGCTTTGCAGCAGGTCTTCGTTGTCCCGGATCGTTTTCAGCTGGGT
The DNA here is from genome assembly GCF_046543445.1 of Paenibacillus nanchangensis. Classification (NCBI taxonomy): domain Bacteria; kingdom Bacillati; phylum Bacillota; class Bacilli; order Caryophanales; family Paenibacillaceae; genus Paenibacillus; species Paenibacillus nanchangensis. The sequence continues at coordinate 101,147 of NZ_JBHOFD010000003.1, read as the reverse complement.
CTGCAGGCTGTCCGCCATCGTATTAATTGCCATTCCCAGCTGTCCGATTTCATCTTTGCGGTGAAACGGAACACGGGCGTCGTAATCCATATCGGTAATCCGCCGGGCCACCCGGGTAATCTGCTCCAGTGGAGACGTCATGCTGGAGGCAACTTTGTAGCTGACCAGCGTGGCAGCGATAAAAAGCAACACCAGACCGCCGCCCATAATCATCCAGCCCCGGCGGAGCCCGTCCTCCACTGCATCAAGTCCCATGGAGAGACGGATATATCCGTCAAAAGCCTTCCCCGAAGTGACCGCTCCGGCTACATACAGCATATCCCGGTCCATCGTCTCGCTGAAGCGGATCGATCGTCCAAAGCCGCCTTGTGCCGCAAGCACTTCTTCCTCCCGGCCCGAATGGTTGTCCATGGTCTGCGGGTCCCGTTCGGAATCGCCGATCACCCGGCCGTCGCGGGTAATAAAGGTGACGCGGGATTCCGTCAGCTCTGCGATCCGTTTTGCCTCCTCAGTATAGTAAGCATATGCGTCCGTTCCCTCCGTAGGCTGGAACTTGAACGTCCCCGCCAGGAGTTTTATTTCCCGGGACATGTTTTCTTCTAGGGCAGAGATATGGGATTCGCGAAAAAAATGGGCAAGCGTAAAACCGGCCCCAAGCATCGATATCCCGATCAAAATCATTAAAATCATGGTAAGGCGTATGCGGAACGGTCTCATAAGATAAGGTCTCATCCTTCTAAGATAGAATCACGGCTGCCGCCGGTTGCTTCAGGTGATCTGAAATGTTTTGTTCAAAAAAAAGCCGGTTTAATCCTCCCGGACGTTCACCGTGGCGAGAAACCACTGGTTCCCGTGCGGATCCCGGATTCCCGCTCCGCGCTCTCCGTAAGGCATGTCCCGCGGCTCATTTATACTTTCGGCACCAAGCTGCAGCGCCTTCCGGTAACAGGCATCGGTGTCCGGAACATACAGATGAATCGTCTGCCGGACCGGCGGATAAAATGCACTGGCTTCCGACACCTCGATCACAGAGCTTCCAATGCGCAGCTCGGCATGGCGTACAACACCTTTGTGCTCGTGGCGTTCCAGCACCTGAATTTCGGCACCAAAGCAAGCTGCCACAAAATGAATGAGGTTTTCGGCATTCTCCACGATAAAATACGGCGTAACCTCCTGAAACCCTTCCCGGATATATCCAGGCCGCATGATCTTCTGCCTCCTCTTGCTGCTGCGCAATTTGTTTTCTTTTGGTTCGATATTATAATAGCATAGCAAGCGAATATTAACGAAGCGTTAACGCCCGCCGAAAGGATGATGAGCAGTTGAGCTTTCCGTTTCCCGCTTATTTATACCGGCTTCAGCATATCCGGCGCTGGAGCCTGATGCGCAGCACTGCCCCTGAAAATGTCGCCCAGCACTCGTTCCATGTCGCACTGCTGGCCCATCTGCTCTGCACGATCGCAAATGTGCAGTTCGGGCGGAGTCTGAACGCTGACCGCGCCGCCGCACTGGCCTTATTCCATGATGCGACCGAAGTATTTACCGGCGACATTGCCACGCCCGTTAAGCACGGCAATGCCCGGCTGTTGTCCAGCTTTCGCGAGATGGAGGCGGCCGCCGCGGAACGGCTTGTATCCATGATTCCCGAACCCATGCGGGACGAATACGCTCCGCTGCTGGCCCCGGACGCCGCCGGCTTGAACGAAGAAGAGGCCGAACTCCATGTCTACGTCAAAGCCGCCGACCGCCTGGACGCTTATTTGAAATGCGTGATGGAGGTCGCCTCCGGCAACCGCGAATTTGCCGCCGCCAAAACTCAGACCGAAGCAAAGCTGCGGGAATCCGGGCTGCCGGCTGTCGCTTATTTTCTTGAACATATGGCCCCCAGCTTCGCTCTGTCGCTTGATGAACTTTCCGGCGGACCGGAAACCGGGCACGAACCAAATGAATAGGAGCCTCAGCACGAACAAGCCCCCCGGCGCAAATATGCCGGGGGGCTGCTGTTATATCAGATGAGCTGGATCTCAGATCTCAGAATCTCACACCTCAGGGTTTCAGATCTCAGGATTTCAGATTTCAGGATCTCAGATTTCAGATTTCAGATCTCAAGCCTCGAGTTTCTGGATATCCGGGTCCCACTGTACCTGTTTAGCCGTTGATGACTTCGCCGCCGTTTACGTGAATTACCTGGCCGCTCACATAAGAGGAGTCGTCCGATGCGAGATACACGTAAGCAGGCGCCAGTTCTTCCGGTTGGCCCGGGCGCTTCATCGGCTGGGTGGCGCCAAATTCGCTAACCTTCTTCTCGTCGAAGGTTGACGGAATCAGCGGCGTCCAGATCGGTCCTGGAGCGACGGCATTCACCCGGATTCCTTTTTCCGCCAGATTCATGGACAGGGAACGGGTGAACGCAACGATCGCACCTTTGGTCGACGAGTAATCCAGCAGCTGAGGGCTGCCCCGGTAAGCGGTGATCGATGTGGTGTTGATAATTTTCGATCCGGCTTTCAGGTGCGGCATCGCCGCTTTGGTCAGATAAAACATGGAAAAAATATTCGTCCGGAACGTGCGTTCCAGCTGCTCCGACGAAATATCCTCAATCGACTCCTGCGGATGCTGCTCGGCCGCGTTGTTGATCAGGATGTCCAGTTTTCCAAGTCCTTCGACCGTTTTATTGATCAGGTCCTGACAGAAGGCCTCCACGCCGATGTCGCCGGCCACGAGGATACATTTGCGTCCTTCCTGCTCAACCTGACGTTTGGTCTCCTCCGCATCCTTGTGTTCATTCAAATAAGAAATGACCACGTCGGCGCCTTCTTTCGCGAACATTACCGCGACGGCACGGCCGATTCCGCTGTCTCCTCCTGTAATGAGCGCCGCTTGTCCAAGCAGCTTGCCAGCCGGCTTATAAGCGGCCGGTTCATACTGCGGACGGGGCGTCATCTCCGATTCGAGGCCCGGACGCCGCTCCTGATGCTGCGGCGGCATGGTTTTTTGCGATTGTTGTTGGTCAGACATGATTCCATTCTCCTTTCGCGCAAATAGCAATTGGATTTGGGGCACTGGACGCCATCCCGGTTTAGGATGTCATCCGCCTTGTCATTTCATCCTTTTCCAACACGGCTTACGCTATTTAACTTACCCGCTTGAGCAGCAGTCAAACAAGGATTCGGAGAACACCAGTATTCCTGACCATAGCAAAAAGCCCCTGACAGCACTAGCTGTCAAAGGCTTTCGGCAGACGGGCAGAACCGCAGCGGGCGGACGCCCCATATGTTGGCTATTTCTATGGAAGACGGAATCCTTGAAACCGGCACAATCATCAGATGATATGATTATACACCATGAAAAAGATCATGAGCAGCAGTGCAACACTCAACAGTGCGCTGAGCGTACGGATTTTGCCCGTCTCAGCGGCCACATCGCGGCTTTCCCGCATGCCCGCGGCAGCCAGCCGGAGCGGCTTGCCCATAATACCGCCAAGCGCAAACATGGCCAGCAGCAGCAGCGTAACAATGATCATCCACGGCACGGAATATTCCCCTTGCGACATCATGTACCCGCCGGTCAGCAGCTGAATTACCAGCCCGTATTGCGCAAAACGGTTCAGTCCCGTCACTGCGCTAAGCATGCCCTCTTTTGCCGGGGCAGACAACTTCTCCAGACGCCCAAGAACAAACGGCAGCAGCAGATAAAACCCGACGGCAAGCGTTCCAATCATATGTAGAAAAAACAGCACCTGACCCATAACATACCTCCTCGTCTTTAACTATGATAATAATTACACACTATACGTATTATACCCAGAAAAAGACGAGAAGAAAAGAAACCGCATTCCCCGGCGTAAAATTGTTGCTAATCCGCCGCATAAAATGCGGGCAGCGGGTGTAATGCCGCCGGGTCTGCTCAGCTGGCTGTTCGACGCCTCATCCAAAATCCCGCCTAATCGGCGGGACCTCATTGCCGCTATCTGCTGAAATACCTATTATTCGCGGAAATATCTGTTATCTGCTGAAATAGTCAATGATGCCATGCAGCTGCCCGGCGATGTGCTGCGGGCCCTGCTGCAGGTCATGTATTCCGAAATGCAGCCATCCCTGCCGCTCATCCATATCCATCGAGCGCTCCAGCCATCCGGAAAGCCCACGGCCCCGGCGGTCCACTTCCACCAGTACGGAAATTCCGTCCGACCGGCGGTGGAAGATCAGCTCCAACTCCTGAATTCTGCCCGCATAGCCGCCGCCCGGCCAGAACTCCAGCTCCTGTACAAACGGCACCCCTTGATCAAGCCGCGGATGATATTCACAGGTAGACGCCTTAAAACGGAAACCCAGACCCTCCACCGCCTGCAGCACGACATTCGCCGCTGCGTCAGGCGTGACGTTGATTCTGTCCCGGTCCGTCGGATCTACCGCACTTTCGATATCCAGCCCGGTATGGAACCACACCGGAACGCCGGACAGCGTGAGCGGCGTATTCAACGGCAGGGCGAATTGAAACGGAATTTCGCGTGTCTCGTTCGGCAGCACCGTCATCCGGTCAGACACATGAAACCGGGCGATCTCGCAATTCTCATGATGCTTCCGGTCGTCGTGTTCCCGGATATATTCCGTCATCACCTTGATATAAATCTTGTCCACAGACTGCTGGACGCTGCCTCCCTTAATGTGAACGGCACCGCGGACCCATTCTCCCGGTTCGTAAGAGGATTTTTCCAGCCGGGTATCTACTTGCGCATTGCCAATCCCCACACTGGCCAGCATTTTGTTAAAAAACGACATAAACTCATTCCCTCCTGTGAATTACTGGTTTGAAGGGATATACGGCGCTGTAACGGATCAGGTTTCCAAAATAAAGGTCTAAATTTTAATGAATTAACAGACCAACTCCAATCCACTAAAACAATAGATATATATTCCAAAAATACACAATATCTCAAAACATTTGTAAAACAAATTCATCAAAAATGCGTCAACATATATATCCTGATCCAAAGGAGTTTAATAATGACCTCTAAAAAACTCATATTTGCCGCTTCCGGTCTAATAATCGCCAGTTTGCTTGTACGTACTTTTTATACTAATCCTGCGCACGAAGTGAAAGCTCAGCCCAAAAATATGGAGCACACCAATTTCACGCAAGAAGGTGTTTCTTCAGGTGTTTCTCCGGTACCAGTTGCTGGCACGCCAAAAATTGCTGTAATAGGCGACTCGCCTGAGAAAGACATATCTGCTTTATTGGCAAAAAATGAAGTGCCTGATGAGATTTACACTGTACAGGTGATGAAATTATTAGCGGACACTAAGCTAAATCTTACAGTTAGAAACCCATCCAAGGAACAATCGTTAGAGATGACCCCTGAGCGATTAAGCACATTAAGTGAAGTTATAGAGAAGGCTCAGGACAAAAGTAGTTACAATAACACATCCCTACTTTCCGTAATGCTGGAGAACTGGACGGCAGGGAACTATTCAACCCTCCCTCAGGACCTTGATACGCTGCAAAATATAGAGAGGTTAAATGCAGAAGCATTTAAGGCTATCCAAGCTAAAAAGGCAGCAGAGATCGCTCCAGCTAAAGCTGCTTTTATCCAAGAGATTAAACAGTCTGTAGGCGAACAAAAAGAATTACCGCAAGAGCATTTCGATTCCGCGCTTGAAAACTGGTATGCGGCTCCCCACAGCACTAAAGAACCCTACCAACTTGCTGATTCAGAAATCAAGAAAATCGCTGAAAAGGTCTATCGTGAGGGAACACTTACAAGTGTAGGTGAGGTCTTGGCAGAATACGAAAAGATGTTCACGAATCCGAAACTATTTACTTATGATCGTTATGTAGCTTTAGCTTATTACTTAACATCGAGCCAAAATAAAACAGACAGTTATCATTTTCAAATATTTTATCCCTTGCCCTACTTTCCGACTGAGGCAACGGATAAAGCAACAGCAGCTTTTTTAATTTCTGAGTCTTATGCTAAGCTGCACACTTTTGTAGACCAGTTGAAATAAATCACACATGGAAATACCAAATAGATATTCTTCGATGGTACACTTCCTTGTCTCTGAATGGAACATAGGAGTTTGCCTGTAGCAGGAGGCATTAGATGAGAAGTAACCTTATTTCAAAATATTATATCTGGATCGCCGCTGTTCTGTTATTCGTTTGCGATCTCCTCGTATATTTTGCGTATACCCATAATTATGAAGTGATTTTTTTTAAGGGAACGGGATTTTTTATTCCGCTGCTGATCAATGCGGGTTTCTTATTTTATATTGCCGTTCATTTCGATAGATGGTGGTTATATATTTTACCTTCCCTGCTTGCTTTTATTTTAGGTATCTATTTTGTCTGGATTTTTATCTTGAATTCTATCGTTTCTTGGCAATATGATCGTATTCATTCACCGCTGTGGACGGAAACGCTCACGATTGGGCACCGTTCAGCTACTTTAGGGGAAACCACCTATATTTATGAATTTTACCAAACTGCTTTCATGGGCCTGCTGCTAAAGAAATTGGATGGAATGGACCTGAGCATAATGGTTCGGGATTCGGACCGAAAAGAAGATCTTGAAGTGCTTAATATAAAAAAACCTACTTGGGTTAATGAAACTACAGTGATATTCCATACTTTAGATGGCGATAAAACGGTTATTTTGAAGTAATAAAAATAACCCCCTGAAACCAGGAGGTTATTCCAGCGTTCTGCAGCACGGGATGAAGTGATCCCGCCGTTCTGTGCTGTTAAATCTACCCTTAAAAGCGTTCAGAACAAGCGCTTGCGGTTAAACGGGAACCAATGCCGTTACACTCCGCACGGATTCGGCCGATTGGTCCAGCGCGGCCCGTTCCTCCGGCGCAAGCTCCAGCTCAAACACCTTTTCGATTCCCTTTGCGCCAAGCAGCGCGGGTACGCCCATAAACAGATTATCATACCCGTATTCACCCTCAAGTAAGGCAATGACGGGAAGAATACGTTTCTTGTCTTTCAGGATCGCTTCTGTCATTTGGACAAGTGAAGCAGCCGGCGCATAATAGGCGCTGCCGTTCCCGAGCAAATTGACAATTTCCCCGCCGCCGACCCGGGTACGCTGAACGATGGACTCGATTTGTTCCGGAGAAAGAAGCTTGTCAACCGGAATCCCGCCTACACTGGAGTAGCGGACGAGCGGCACCATATCGTCACCGTGGCCGCCAAGCACAAACCCGCGGACATCCTCGACCGATACGTTCAGCTCTTGGGCAATAAACGTACAGTAACGGGCGGTGTCCAGCACGCCGGATTGTCCGATGACACGGTGCTTCGGAAATCCAAGGGCGTGGTAGGCTGCGTAGGTCATGGCGTCGACAGGATTGCTCAAAATGATGACGGTGGACTCAGGCGCCACCCGTTTCACATTTTCACAAACCGACTTCACAATGTTGGCGTTGGTGCTTACGAGGTCATCCCGGCTCATTCCCGGTTTGCGGGCTACGCCCGCGGTAATAATGACGATGTCGGAGTTCGCGGCATCCTCATAACTGGAGGTTCCGGTAATCTGGCTGTCGAATTTCTGGACCGGTCCCGCTTCCAGCATATCCAGCGCCTTACCCTTGGTTGGATTCTCCAGTGCGGGAATATCGAGCAGCACCACATCGCCCAGCTCCTTCTGCGCGAGCATCAGCGCGGTGGTAGCGCCGGTAAAACCGGCGCCGACTACCGTAATCTTGTAACGTTGGATTGCCATGAACGCCCTCCTTACAGATGTTTGATGATTTCGTCAGCAAACTCGGAGCATTTTACTTCCGTTGCGCCTTCCATCAAACGGGCGAAGTCATAAGTCACCGTTTTGTTGTTAATGGCCGTTGCCATCCCTTTGTAGATCAGATCGGCCGCTTCCTGCCAGCCCAGGTGTTCCAGCAGCATTACGCCGGACAGAATGACGGAACCCGGATTCACGACATCTTTATCCGCATACTTTGGAGCCGTACCGTGTGTGGCTTCAAAAATTGCATGCCCGGTTACATAGTTGATGTTCGCTCCCGGAGCAATACCGATTCCTCCAACCTGCGCCGCAAGCGCGTCGGACAAGTAGTCGCCGTTCAGGTTCAGCGTTGCGATAACGTCGAAATCAGTCGGACGGGTCAAGACCTGCTGGAGCGCGATATCCGCAATCGCATCTTTAATAATAATTTTGCCGGCTTCCTCCGCCGCTTTTTGGGCGTTGTTGGCGGCATCCGTTCCTTCCTGTTCCTTAATGCGGTCGTATTCCGCCCAAGTGAACACCTTGTCGCCGAATTCCTGCTCGGCCACTTCGTAACCCCAGTTTTTAAAGGCGCCTTCGGTGAATTTCATGATATTGCCTTTGTGTACAAGCGTCACGCTCTTACGTCCATGCTTGACCGCATATTCGACGGCTGCCCGGACAAGGCGTTTGGAGCCTTCGGACGATACCGGCTTGATGCCGATGCCCGATGTCTCAGGGAAGCGGATTTTTTTGACGCCCATTTCCTTCTGCAGGAATTCCAGCACCTTTTTGACTTCCTCGGTGCCTTCCTGATATTCGATGCCGGCGTAAATATCCTCCGTGTTCTCACGGAAAATAACCATATCCACCAGCTCCGGACGTTTCACCGGCGAAGGCACTCCGTCGAAGTAGCGTACCGGACGCAGGCAGACGTACAAGTCCAGCTCTTGGCGCAGCGCCACGTTCAGCGAGCGGATGCCGCCGCCGATCGGTGTGGTCAGCGGGCCTTTGATGGCTACGATAAACTCGCGGATCGCTTCGAGCGTATCGTTCGGAAGCCACTCTCCATATGTATTGTAGGCCTTCTCCCCTGCAAACACTTCATACCATGCGATTTGCTTCGAGCCGCCGTATGCCTTGTCTACAGCCGCATCCAGCACCCGCTTGGAGGCTTTCCAAATGTCGCGTCCCGTGCCGTCGCCTTCAATAAAAGGAATGATCGGACGGTCCGGAACCTGCAGCTTGCCTTCCTTGATCGTAATTTGTTCGCCTTCCGTCGGCAGTTCGAATTTTTCCAGTTTCAACATTGGTGGGTGTTCCTCCTTATTGGGTGGTAGGTGGTAGAGCTCTGCTCTATCGTACTTGAATAGTGGTGTCAAAAACAACCCGAGCGGGCATGCCAGCCTGCCGGAGGGCCCGGCTCTTGGCCTGTTCCCTCCGGCGCTGCTCCCGCAGTGAACGCTGGATGATTAGCGTTCGTCGACCGGTACGTACTTCATTTCGAGCTGGCCGGTATATTCCGCACGCGGCCGGATAATCCGGTTATCCTCGTACTGCTCGAGAATATGCGCAGTCCAACCCGATACCCGGCTGATTGCGAAAATCGGCGTGAACAGCTCGCGTTCAATGCCCAGCTGTGTGTACACGGAAGCCGAATAGAAGTCGACATTCGGTTTCAGTCCTTTTTGCCCGGTAACCAGTTCCTCGACCTTCACGGACATCTCATACAGCGTGGTGTCGCCTTTCATTGTACCAAGTTCATGCGACATCTTCATCAAGTGCTTCGCACGCGGGTCTCCGTTCTTGTATACCCGGTGGCCAAAGCCCATAATTTTCTCACGGTTATCCAGCTTCTGCTTGATGTAGCCGTCCACCTTCTCCAGGCTTCCGATTTCTTCAAGCATCTTCATGACCGCTTCGTTCGCCCCGCCATGCAGCGGGCCTTTGAGTGCGCCAATGGCCGAGGTTACACCGGAATAAATGTCGGAAAGCGTGGCGACCGTTACCCGTCCCGCAAATGTCGAAGCGTTCAGCTCATGGTCCGCATGCAGCACAAGCGCCTGGTCCAGCGCTTTGACCGAAACATCGTCCGGCTTCTTTCCCCACAGCATATAGAGGAAGTTCTCGGCAATCGATACGTTCTCCAGCGGAGCAACCGGCTCCAGCCCTTTGCGCAGGCGCGCGATTGCCGCAACGATCGTCGGGATCTGGGCCTGCAGCTTCACTGCCTTGCGTTCGTTTGCTTCCCGGCTCATATCGTCAGCACTTTCATCGTAAAGCGCGAGTGCCGAAACAGCAGAGCGCAGCGCAGCCATGGTGCTGCCTTCCTTCGGGTACAGTTTCATCTGCGCAAGTACCGGCTCAGGCAGCGCGGCAAACGCGCTTAGATCCCGTCTCAGCGCTTCTAACTCCGCTGATGTCGGCAGGCTGCCGAACCAGAGCAGGTAGGCGGTCTCCTCAAAGGTCGCTTGTTCCGCGAGATCGTCGATATCGTATCCGCGGTACGTGAGCACGCCATCCACGATGGAGCTGATGGAAGAAGTGGCGGCGACGATGCCTTCCAGGCCTTTGGTAGCTGTCATTGTACATCTCTCCTTTGCCAACAAGGGATAGGGTTTGGTGGCTTGCGCCCGGATGAAAACATTTACATTTTGAAGAATGAAGAAGCCGCAGCAAGCGGATCGTCCCCCCGGACAACCGGCCCGGATCGGCGCAGCACAGTTAATCTCTACTCATCATAACGGATTTTGACGTTTATGTGAACATCGTGGAAGCTTCCTCAGGCATCAAATGATTTTATCGGAGAGATAGAAAAAAACTTCTTAAACCCCCGTTTCATGAATACGTTTTCAGGTTATATGCCCGGAAAACGATAGACAAGTTTCATCACTTTCATGAAGTTAGGCGCAGTTTTGCCTGCGTCGGACCCGGGGATTTTGGGAGGAAGGGTATTGTCCCGGTGGACAAGTGAATATACATAAATCACACGGACGGACAATCTGGAGAAAACGATATTTACGGTTAGGAGAAAAGGAGGGATGCAGGTTTGAACCGGATGATGCTGTACCGGACCCTGCGCGGTGTAGGCGTGGTGTCCGCAGCCGCAGCAGGCTTGGCCGCCGTCTATTTGCTGCTGCCGCTTTTTTACCCCCTGCTGCTCGCCTGGCTGCTGGCTTACGCCGTCCGGCCGCTTGTCCGGCCGCTAAAACGGGCCGGCCTGCCCGGTCCGCTGGCGGTCATCCTGTCCCTTACCGCCATCCTGGGGTCCGCGGCGCTGATCCTGACCGCGGTGATCACCCGCCTGGTGCGCGAGCTGGTGCTGCTTACCCAGTCGCTGGATACCCATATTGCCGAGTGGAGAGAAGTGCTGTTGTCCTGGAGCCAAAATGCCAGCATCCAGCGGATCATCAATGAAATTAATTTGTTTTATAACAGCAACCCGGACTACCATGCGACGATTGACAGCAACGTCAGCCGGACGACCGAAAGCATCGCTTCCGCGCTAACGGGGCTGGTAACCGGATTTTTTAACGGAGTGATGAAGCTGGTCTCCGCGCTGCCCGAGCTGGGCACCGTGCTGTCGGTGGTTGTACTGGCGGCGTTTTTTCTCGCCAATCATTGGGAACGGCATAACACGGCGCTTGCCCGGCTTCTGCCGGTACGGTTCACCGAAACGGCCGCGGGAATCTGGGAAGGCCTGCAGAAGGCGTTGTCCGGCTATCTTCGCGCCCAGCTGATTTTGATCTCGATAACGGCGGTGTTTGTGATGATTGGCCTGGCGCTGCTCGGCGTACGGTCGCCGCTTGCCATCGGGCTGGCGGTTGGGCTTGTCGATATGCTGCCTTATTTCGGAGTAGGCGCGGTAATGCTGCCGTGGACGCTGTATGCTTATTTCACGGGGGATTTGGCAATGGCCGCGGGACTTGCGGCGCTGTACGGGTTCATTGTGCTGGCCCGGCAGCTGCTGGAGCCGAAGGTTCTGGCCAGCAGTGTCGGTGCGGACCCGCTCGCCATGCTGATCGGGATGTTCGCCGGCATGAAGCTGCTGGGGGTAGCCGGGCTTTTGATTGGCCCTGTGTCGGTCATTATTTTTGAAGCCTTCCACCGGGCGGGCGTATTCCGGGGGCTGCGGAGTTATATCTGGAACGGGAGAATAGGTTGAGAAACGGCCAGCTCTGCGGGCTTATCGGCTGCAGGCCGGACCCGCTTGCCAGGGTAAGTTAGCGCATTAGCGGCACTAGAGCCTTAGCGCCATTAACGGCGGTAAATTGTAAAGGTGCCGTTTTTCATTTTTTTCTCGATCCATTTAAGCAGGAACGCGCGGTAAATCGGCCGGGTCAGCGGAAACACCAAGGTGAAGCCGACCAGATCTGTCACAAAGCCGGGCAGCATCAGCAGGAGACCGCCGAAAAAAATGCACAAGCCATCCAGCATCGTTCGCCCCGGCACCTTGCCTTCCTGAAGCTGCAGCCGGCTGTCCTGCCACACCTTTTGCCCTTCGAACCGCATCATCAGCATCCCGATGACCGAAGTAGCCACCATGATCAGCAGCGTGTTTCCCACACCAAGCCGGTCAACGACAAAAATAAAGCCAAACAGCTCGATGGCCGGGATTAAAAATAGCGCCGCCCACATCCATTTGCTTCTCATCGGTCCGCCTCCTCTTTTTGCGACAGCGCCTTAACAATGGCCGCGTAACGTTCGGGAGCATGCCGGTCCAGACGAGCCGGCTTCCACTCGCCGTTCACCCACACATGGGAAGTCGTACCCGATACAAGCAGCGTTTCACGCACCCGGGCCTGCTCTTGCAATGCCCCATCCGCACTGGCGCTCTGCGCCGCATCCTCACTAGTGCTCTGCACCGCATCCTCACTGGCGCTCTGCACAGCATCCTCACTAGTGCTCTGCGCAGCATCCGCTGCACCCGGTTCTCTTCTGCGGATTTCATATTCATACCCGATCCGCAGCGGGGTAAATGACGTCATACGTGTATACACAGCGATATTGTCGTCATAACGTGCCGGAGACTTAAAATCCACCGCTGCATTCGTTACCGGCAGCAGTACCCCCTGCTCCTCCATTTCCCGGTAGGTGAATCCGAGGCTGCGAAGCATTTCGGTCCGGCCGATTTCAAACCAGTTTAAATAATTGGCGTGATACACGACGCCCATTTTATCCGTCTCCTGGTACCGAACCCGAAACATTGTAACGAACCAACGGCTCGGTAAATTGTTCTGCGATGTTGACATTGTATGAGACTCCTTCCATGAAAGTTCAGCCGCGCAATCCGCCGGAGCGGTTTCTCTAAACGCCAGGCTCCCGGGGGACCGGTACGGCAAGGCGCCGCGTACCACGCGCCACATAAAACAGCAGACCCGCTCCAGCCGCGGAGCTGATCATGCAGGCCGCATTCATCATCCCCACGCCGCCCCCTTCCAGCAGGTAACCGTTAAGCAGGTTTCCGACGATGCCCGCCAGTCCCGTAAAAACCATATTAAATACACTCTGCCCGGTAGACTGCATCTCCGGCGAGGTAATCTGGGATACATATTCCACAGCGGCAATATAGAACAGACCGAAAGACAGCCCATGCAGCACCTGAACGCCGATCATCACCGACGGGTAAGGAAAAGCAACCTGAATCGCCCAGCGCAGCACATAGATCAAAGCGCCTGCCAGCAGTGTTTTTTCACGCCCGATCTTGCGGATGACCTGTGAAGCAAACAGCATGGAAGGTACGTTGGTAACCGAAGCAAGCATCAAAGCGATCCCGGCCTGATCGGTAGCTCCGCCCACGGAGCGGAAGGCGAGCACAAAATAGGTACCGAACGCCGTCATCGTCTGGTTCACCAGAAAGCTGCCGCCCAAAAAAGCTAAAAAGATGCGGCTGCTGATCAGCTGTTTGACGCCCTGGGCAAACGATTGACTCATCATATGGTTTTCTTCCGCTTTTTTGGGGAGCGAACAGGCAATCGCCAGCGCAAACGTGTTAAACACAAGAAAAGGCAGCCAGATGCTGGACACCGAGTATCCGGCAACATACAGGCCGCCGGCGTAACCGCCGAGGGCAGCGCCGAGACTCATCATCAGGCGGATGCTGCCATAGGTCGAACCGGCGCTTTTGGCGGCGGCGATGGCATACGAATCCGCAATCGGAGCCTGGGTCGAAGAAAAAATCGTCGACAAGGTATACACCAGCGTCAGTACCAGCCATGCCTCCGAACGGTAAAAAACAGCCAGCGCAGCGGGAACGGCGACGCTAAGAATAAGTACAAGCCGGGTTTGCTGGTAACGGTCGGCAATGATCCCCCAAGCCGGCTGAAACAAAATCGCGATCAGGGTACCGGCAGCCATCACCATGCCAACCGTACCGCTCTCCAGCCCATTATGCACGAGCAGCAGGGACAGGTACGGCCCGAACATTCCGCCCGCCAGTCCCAGAAACAAATAAAACCCCCGCAGCTTCCAAAGTTTACTCATTCTTTCCGACACCTTCGCCCTTCCCCCATATTGTGGAGATCCCCGCTGCTTACCGGCTCCACGGCGCCGATGAACCGGAATACCTCCCATGTTACCGCATCCGCACCGCCATGTCCAAACTGCCTGCCTCTACAGGATGTTGCCCGCTTTCCTCGTTGCAGTGGCAGGGGCAGCGGCAGAAGCAGCAGCCGGGACAGTGAACTAAAAAAGCAATGGCAGCTATCGCCATTGCTCTTAATCACCTGTATATAAAGATGGATCGGCCGGCGGCTGCCGGCCGCATCTTTGATTATTCGTTCGGGATCGTGCTAACCTTCACCAGGTTGGTGGAACCGGAACGTCCCAGCGGAATGCCGGCCGTAATTACAACGAGGTCGCCGCCTTTAACAAGTCCGGAGTTCTTGCCGCCTTGCAGCGCCGTTTCCAGCAGCTCGTCCGTCGAAGTCGCTTCTTGGCCGTAAACCGGCGTTACGCCCCAAATCAGGGACAGCTGGCGCATCGTTCTCTCCTGCGTCGTCACCGCGATAATCGGGGATTTCGGACGGTATTTGGAAACAACACGAGCCGTATGGCCGGTCACCGTCGAAGAGATGATTGCTTTGGCGTTCAGGTCCAGTGCGGAAATCGCAACGGATTGGCTGATCGCTTCCGTAACGGTGGTTTCTTGAGCGATTTGCTGCTTCATGAAAATTTCACGGTGATTCAGCGCGGATTCGGCTTTCTCCGCGATCCGGGACATGGTCAGCACGGATTCTACCGGATATTTACCTGCAGCCGTCTCGCCGGACAGCATGATTGCATCGGTGCCGTCAAAAATAGCGTTCGCCACGTCACTCGCTTCGGCGCGGGTCGGACGCGGGTTGCGCTGCATCGAATCAAGCATTTGCGTAGCCGTGATAACCGGCTTGCCCGCAATGTTGCACTTGCGGATCATTTCTTTTTGAGCCAGCGGCACGTCTTCCGCCGGAATTTCAACGCCGAGGTCGCCGCGGGCAACCATCAGGCCGTCGGATACTTCAAGGATTTCATCCAGGTTGTCCATGCCTTCCTGGTTCTCGATCTTGGAGATGATCTGAATGTGGCTGGCATTATGCTTCTCAAGCAGGGAGCGGATTTCGAGAACGTCGCTGGCTTTGCGTACGAAGGAAGCGGCGATAAAATCGATGTCCTGTTCGATGCCGAAGATGATATCGTTGGTATCCTTTTCCGTAATGCCTGGCAGGGAGATGGAAACGCCCGGTACGTTGACGCCCTTCTTGCTCTTAATCGTCCCTCCGTTAACAATACGGGTCTTGATTTCCGTGCCTTGAATGTCAACGACCGTCAGACCAATCAGGCCGTCGTCGATCAGAATGGTCGATCCGACTTGAACGTCGCCAGGAAGGTCGGCATAGGTGATCGAAATGCGGTTCTGATCGCCCAGGATCTCTTCCGTAGTCAGGGTCAGGTATTCATCCTGAACCAGTTCAATCGGTTCCACTTCGAGCTTGCCTGTGCGAATCTCCGGACCTTTGGTGTCGAGCAGGATGGCGACGGTTTTGTTCAATTCCTTGGCCGCCTGGCGGATCGTCTTGATCCGGTTGCCGTGCTCTTCATAATCGCCGTGGGAGAAGTTCAGACGGGCTACATTCATACCGGCCAAAATCAGTTTCTTGATATTCTCCAACGATTCACTTGCAGGACCGATCGTACATACAATTTTACTTTTCCGCATTAGGTTTTCCTCCGTTTATTGTTCTCTCTGTCTCGCTTTTCCAACTACTAAATCTACTGCAATACGGCTGTCTTGACTAGGAACTTTGTCATAAGAACAAACGACTGCGCCCTTATGAATATTAGCGCAAGTGGGACACAAAATCAATGTCAGGGCAGGGAATTTACGGTTAAAACCCGTCGAATTATGGGAAAAGGAGAACCTTGTCAATAAATCGCCATGCCTGGACAACTTCGCAACTCCCGGGAATCTGCGCCCCTACTCTCATACTAACCGTTCCTTAAGTCTGGCAATCATCCCGCACCGTAAAATAACCCGGAAAAAGCGGAGAATTGACACTTTTATTTATTAAAGCATTACAGCCGCTGAACAACCTCAGACGGCAGTTTGTATGATTTTTCGTACAAACCAGATTTGATCTCCCTGTTGTCTCCGGCTTTAATTAGAGTCTGTACGCAAACTTACTTCAGCCGTAACCTCACCGAAATCAACGCCAAAAAAGCCTTGAATAGGCTCGCTGTCTTGTCATAGCGGGTTGCCAAACGCCGATATTGTTTCATTTTATTAAAAAAGCATTCATGCTTCAGATTTCATCCCAGATTCCCGCCTTTTGTAGGCCAGAGAAAGTATGGGTACAAGTGTACGGACTCAGAAGGCCCTATTTGCTGATTATTCCGTGTTTTGGCAAAGTTTCGGACTCAGAAGCACCTATTTACGCGGAGAAGCCATAGTTTGTATATTTTCGGCATGAATAACGGAACTGGAGTCCGCCAAGGCATACCAAAGCCCAAAAATTTCAGAAATAACGGCCGCTGGGTCCGGAAAGACCTCCGTATCGCGTTCTAAAGCGCCCATATCGCGTTCTGTGGTAATCCGCTGCGGGTGTGTCACAGGAGAGGATTCGTAGATCGATCTGATAATAAACAGGTGTAGATCCAGGGTGTAGATTCAGGGTTGATAGCATTCCGTAACCCATCACGAAATCGTTTGACTGACCCTGATTTCCTTAATTTATAGTTTGCGTACACCCCCTAACCTAACAGAACCGGACTGGTTTAATCTCAAAAAAACTGCCCCCAAGTCATATCATGACTTGAGGGCAGCCTATCAAGCTTGGAACCGGCGTGACGCTCCTAAACTTCCCGCCATCTTCCCGCAGGCTCATTATCGTACCGCCGGGTTATCGCCGTTGATACGGGTAGTGCCTGCTTGCTCCAAGACAGTGCCTCCGATGGCTGCGGATTGACTGCGGAATGCAGCATGACTGTTTAGCCGATGTTTTGTCCTACGGCTTCACAGACGCTTGAGGTTTAACCGGGAGATCAGGCTTGGCTGATTTCTGAGACTTCGTTGATTCCTCTGACGGGGCTGGCTCTGCAGACGGGGCTGGCTCTCGAGACTGGGCTGTCTTTGCCGGCTTCGCCGGCACTTCAACCTTAGCCGGTTTCCCGGACAATTCCGGCTCCACAACCGTGGCCGATTCCACAGACGGGGCCGGCTCTGCAGCCTTAAACGGCTGTCCAGACTTAGCATCCGCATCGAGTTGAACTGGCACCGGTTCCTTAACCGCTCCTTCAGGCTTCACTGCAGCTTCCGGCTGGGCCACCGTTTCTGAAGCCGCTGCCGCACTCTGCTGCCCATCTGTTTCTCCGGCTGCAAGTGCACCTTGCTGCACAGCCGCTCCTTCACCTACAGCTACGATCTGCTGTACTGACGTTTTTGCAGCCACAGTTTCGTTCTGCTGCATAGAGGCTTCCGCGGCCACTGCCGCACTCTGCTGCACAGACGTCTCGGACAGCGGCGCAGCCAGCTGCTGCTCCGCAAACTCGCCGATTTTGCGGAATTTCCGGTAGCGGTCCTCACGCAACTGTTCCGCATTCAGCGGCTTCAACTCCTGCAGGTGGCGCCACAGCGCGTCTTTGATGTTCGCAGCCGTGGTCTCGTAATCCCGGTGTGCGCCGCCTCGGGGCTCCGGCACAATCTCTTCGATCACTTCAAAGCCGAGCAGGTCGCCGGCTGTGATCTTCATCGCCTCCGCCGCCTGGTCGGCCTTCGTCGCGTCCTTCCAGAGGATGGACGCAGCGCCGTTCGGCGAAATCGCCGAATAAATCGCATGCTCCAGCATCAGCACGCGGTTGCCGACCGCCATAGCCAGTGCTCCGCCGCTGCCGCCTTCGCCGATGACGACACAGATTACCGGAACGTTCAGCTTGGACATCTCCAGCAGATTCCGGGCGATCGCTTCCGACTGTCCCCGTTCCTCCGCCGTATTGCCCGGATACGCCCCCTTCGTGTCCACGAAAGTAATGATCGGACGTCTGAATTTCTCCGCCTGCTTCATCAGCCGCAGCGCCTTGCGGAAGCCTTCCGGGTGTGCGCTGCCAAAAAAACGGGCGATGTTGTCCTTCGTATCCTTGCCCCGCTGCTGGCCGACTACGGTCACGGGTACGCCGTTCAGCTTGCCAATGCCGCCGACAACGGCCAGGTCGTCTCCAAACAGACGGTCGCCGTGCAGCTCTATAAAATCAGTGAAAATCCGCATAATCAGGTCCAGCGACGTCGGCCGCTGATGGTGCCGGGCCAGGTGCATTTTTTGGGAAGGAGTAATACTGGTGTAAATTTCTTCTTCCAGCACCCGGTACCGGTCTTCCAGCCGCGCGATTTCATCGCTGAAATCCAGGCCTTTTTCATCGCCAAACTGCCGGAGCTCAGCGATTTTTTTGCGCATCTCAATCAGAGGCATTTCAAAAGGCAATTCTCCCGCCATCCTAAAATCCCTCCTTCACCGTATGCATGTCCAGCAGCTTCGCCAGCGTCAGCCGCATTTCTTTGCGGTGGACCACCAGGTCCAGCTGTCCGTGCTGCAGATTGAACTCCGCCGTCTGGAAGTCCTCCGGCAGCTTCTGGCGAATGGTCTGTTCGATAACGATCCGGCCCGCAAAACCAAACACCGCGCCGGGCTCGGCAATATTAATGTCACCAAGACTTGCAAAGCTGGCGGATACGCCGCCCGTTGTCGGATCTGTAATGACCGATATGTACAGACCGCCAGCGTCCCCAAAACGGGCCAACGCAGCGCTTGTCTTGGCCATCTGCATCAGACTCAATATACTCTCCTGCATCCGGGCGCCGCCCGATGTGGAAAAAATCAGCAGCGGCAAACGTTCTTCCTCCGCGCGTTCGATCGCACGTGTGATTTTCTCACCAACCACCGAACCCATACTGCCTGTAAAAAATTCGAAATTCATAACCGCGATGACAACCGGATGGCCAAGAATCGCACCGCGGCCGGTAATGACGGCTTCCAGCTGGCCTGTCTTCAGCTGCTGCTGCTCAAGCTTCGTCGCATAACCCGGAAACTGCAGCGGATCGGTCGACGTCAACCCGGCGTCAAACTCGGTGAAGCTGTCTTCATCCAGCGTCATCTCGATCCGTTCTGCAGCATTCAGCCGCATATGATGGCCGCAGGAAGGGCAGACCTTCAGATTTTTTTCCAATTCCTTGCTGTATTGAATTGTGCCGCACTTGCCGCACTTGCTCATCAGCCCTTCCGGCACTTCCCGTTTGGGACGTTCGCCTGAAGAGTCGGAACCGCTTGGCTCCAGACGTCCTGAAGGAATAGTCGCGTATTTCCTTTTCTTCTGAAACAAATCTTTGAACACAACCGCACCTCTTCAGCCGTTTATTTGCGTAAATGCAGCCAGCCGGCGTACGGACCGCATTCCCGGAAATTCTACGCCGCGTAAGGGCGCTGGAAGTCCGGGGACCCGAAGCCTATTGCTGATCTGAATAACGGTCGGACTTGCCGTCAGGCATGCAGAATGGCGTTAAGCGCCTCCTGCACTTCCTCCAGTTCCCCCGACGGGACCACAATCTCAAACTGCTGCTTGGACATATTGACTGGACGGCATTCCACAAGAAACCCTTCTTCCGTCAGCTTTCTTTTGATCATTTCCGCCACTTTGGCGGTCGGAGCGATATATATAACCGTCCACATGTCCTTGTTAAGGCCCCCCAATTAAAAATGCCTACCGTAGCCCGTATAATGGAACATGATAACACAGTTTTCTTTTTTCCCGCAACAGAAATGCCGGGAGGCCAGCAGGCTCCGCTGCCCCTGATCGGGAGCGCAAAGCCCGGCCTTCCGGCATGAGAGGCGCGCCTCTTCCGCCGCCCTCTTATTCTTCGGTCTGCCCGCCGCCGGTTCCTTCCGGACCGTCCGCTCCGCTGCAAGGATACACCTTGGCGCCTTCGTGCCGGTGAGCGATCCGGGCCGAAGCGGCGGCAGCAATCCCCGCCACAAGGTCATCCAGGAATACATGGATGCCGCCCAACTCATTGTTTAGGCGGCCGATCAGGCCGGGTTTGGTTTTGTCGAGATAACCGAATCCGGTCAGACCAATCATCCCGTATACGCCCGTGATGCCGAGCGCCAGTGTCTCATCCGCGCCATACAGCGACTCGTCCGCTTCCATGACCGCCTGAAGCGGCTGGGGGAGCGCCTTCCGCTCCGCAAGCTCGTCCAGAGCGATGCCGGTCATCAGCGTGTACTGCACCTCTCTTTTGCCCAAAACCGCTTTGACGCTTGCGATGCATTCCTCAAGCCCGAGGTCCTTATAATACGGCAGCTGCAGCTCATATACGATCTCCGCGATGCCTTCGACCGGCACCCCTCTGCGCCGCAGCAGCCCTTCCGCCAATTCATACGACATAACATACCCCTTTCCGCTCCGGCGCGGGGCGAAAAAAGCCTTCCATGCCGGTTGTCCTCTGGTAAATCCGGACATTTCGCATGTACCGGCGGCCGGCGGAAAGTGCTTCCGGCGCAGTCTAATGCGAGCCTGTCTTGACGCCCGGCGGCATGCCGCCGCGCACCTGGCCCGGCAGCCGCGCCCGCCGTTTGTGCAAAATACCGAAGTCCTAAAATGTATGCGGAAAGGGGGAGAAACGTTCTTATTTTATTCTAACCGTGCTTTGGCCCAGCATCTCCTCAATAGCGGTGACAAGATCGGGCGACGGATGGATGGCATAACTGTCGCTAAGCGCAAGCAGCTTTTGGGTGCTCTCGTAAAACAGCACCGTCGGAACCTTGCCCGGATGCCGCTGCAGCAGGTCCTGCAGCCGCCGCAGCAGCCCGGCGTCGCTTTCGGACTGCGGCGTGATTTTGATGAACGCGCGCTGCCCGGAGGCACCCGCCGTTCCCGCAGCCCCCGCCGCGCCCTGCGGTGCGGACGCGGCCGTCCGCGCGGGCTGCGGCACGCCGGCCGGCTGTCCCGCAGCGGCTCCGGCGTTGGACCCGGCCGCACCATCGGCGGCTCCAGCTGCCCTGGCTCCGGGTGCCCTGGCGGCTCCGGCCGCACCCGCGGCAGGGCCTGCGCCAGCCCCCCGGCTGCGCGCAGCGGCAGCGCCCGGCTGCGGCACGCCGCGCGCTGGCCGGGACTCCGCCGCGGCCTTGCGCTGCAGGAGCCCCTTCACCGCGGACGGCTCCAGCGGCGCCAGCTCCTCCGCCAGCAGCTTGAAGCCCTCATCCTGCTGCTGGACCTTGGCGTGCAGCGCGAGCAGCGCGCCCCGTGAAGCCAGCTGGCGGCTCCGCTTCCACACCTCGGGGAACAGCACGACCTCGCAGCGGTCGATCTGGTCTTCCCACTCGGCGAACGCCATCGACTTGCCCTGCTTTGTCGTAATCTCCTTGAGGGAGACGATCCGGCCCGCCGTGACCGTCCGGCTTTCGTCCGGCGCTTCGTCCAGCTCCATCAGCCGCTGGAGTCCCGGCGTCTCAAGCACGCTTTCGTAATCGTCCAGCGGGTGGCCGGACAGATACAGGCCAAGCAGCTCGCGCTCCATCTCCAGCTGCTGAGCCGCCGAGAACCGCGGTGTCTCCGGATAGCCGATCTCCCAGTTGGTCGTCTCGACGAGATCGTCGAACAGCTGGATCTGCAGCTCGTCCCGCTCCTTGCGCCATTTCAGCGCGGCGTCAACCGTCTCGTCGAGCATCGCCAGCAGCTGGGCGCGGTGGCCGGGAAGCGAATCAAACGCCCCCGCCTGGATCAGCGACTCCACCACCCGCTTGTTGCAGACGCGCAAATCGACACGCCGGCAAAAATCGAGCAGGCTGTCAAACGGCCGCTCCCTGCGGACGGCCATGATGTTCTCCACCGCAAGCGTGCCGGCATTTTTGATCGCTGCCAGGCCAAACCGGATGTGCCCGCTGCCTTCCCCGGGAACCGGAGTGAACAGCACGCCGCTTTCGTTCACATCGGGCGGGAGCACGTCGATCTGCATCCGGCGGCATTCCAGCACGTATTCCGCCACCTTGCGGTGCGTGCCCATAACGGCCGTCAGCATGGAGGCCATAAACTGGACCGGATAGTGGGCCTTCAGATAGGCGGTCTGGAACGCCAGCACGCCGTAAGCGGCCGCATGGGCGCGCGGGAAGCCATAATCCGCGAATCTTACGATCATGTCGTACACCGCGTTGGCATCCGCTTCGCTGTAGCCCTGCCCGAGGCTGCCTTCGACAAAATGACTGCGTTCCTTGTCGAGCGTTTCCCGTTTTTTCTTCGACACGGCGCGCCGGAGCAGGTCCGCTTCGCCAAGCGAAAAACCCGCCATAAGCGAAGCAATCTGCATGATCTGTTCCTGGTACACGATAATGCCGTAGGTGTCGCCAAGAATCGGGGCGAGGTCGGGATGCGGGTACGAAACCTCAACCTGTCCATGCTTACCCTGAATAAACTTCGGGATAAATTCCATCGGACCCGGGCGATACAAGGCCAAAACGGAGATGATGTCCTCGAACCCGGAAGGCTTCAGCTCTTTCAGCACCCGCCGCATGCCGGCGGATTCCAGCTGGAACACCCCTGTCGTCTCTCCGCTGCCCAGCATCCGGTAGGTCGTTTCGTCATCGTCCGGAATCGTCCGGAAATCCGGCGCCTGCCCGGTCATTTCCGCAATCCAGTTCATGGAGCGTTCAATGATCGACAGCGTTCGCAGGCCGAGAAAATCCATTTTGAGCAGGCCAACGCTCTCCAGATGCTCCATCGAATATTGCGTCAGCGGCGTCCGCTCGCTCCCTTCCTGCAGCGGTACGGCATCGGTCAGCGGACCGCGCGAAATGACAACGCCCGCCGCATGGGTCGAAGCGTGCCGGGGCATGCCCTCCACCTTCATCGCCATATCCAGCAGCGTTTTCGCTTTGGGGCTGCCGTCATACAGGCTGCGCAGTTCAGGATTTACGGCCATGGCCCGTTCGATGCTGATGCCGAGCTGACCCGGAATCAGCTTGGCCGCCCGGTCCACTTCGCCGTACGGCTGGTTCAGCGCCCGGCCCACGTCACGTACGGCCGCACGGGCGGCCATCGTGCCGAAAGTGATGATCTGGGCGACGTGTTCCGCGCCGTATTTTTCCACCACGTACTGAATCACTTCGTCGCGGCGTTCGTCGCTGAAATCGATGTCGATATCCGGCATCGTCACCCGCTCGGGATTCAAAAACCGCTCGAACAGCAGGTTGTATTTCAGCGGATCCACATTCGTGATCTTCAGCACATAAGCCGTCAGGCTGCCCGCGGACGAACCGCGTCCCGGGCCGGTGGCGATTCCGTTCCGGTGACAATAAGCGATAAAATCCCACACGATCAGAAAATAATCCGAAAAACCCATCCGGCCGATGACGTCCAGCTCGTAATCCAGGCGGCGCTGCGCTTCCTCCCGGCGCTCCGGCGTGTCCCACAGCGGCGTTCCGCGGTAACGCTCCTCTAATCCTTCCTCGCACAGCTGGCGGAGATAAGCCCCCGCATCGCTGCCCTCCGGGATCGGCCGGTATTCCGGCAAAATATGTCTGCCAAACTCCAGCTCCAGGTTGCATTTTTCCGCGATAACAGCCGTATTCTCCAACGCTTCCGGCACATGCGGGAACAGCCGGGCCATTTCCTCGCCGCTCTTCAGATAAAGCTGATCGGTCCCGATGCGGAACCGTTCTTCATCCTCCACCGTCGTCCCCGTGCCAATGCAGATCAGCACATCCTGCACTTCGGCGTCCGCCCGTTCCAGATAATGCACATCATTGGTCGCAACCAGCGGAATGCCGCATTCGCGGGCCAAAGCGATCAGCTGGGGGTTGACCCGTTTTTGTTCGGGAATGCCATGATCCTGCAGCTCCAGATAGAAGTCCTCTCCAAAAATCGACTTATACCGCATCGCCGCTTTGCGGGCTTCCTCGGGACGCCCGTGCAGCAGATGCTGCGGCACCTCGCCGCCCAGACAAGCGCTGAGGCAGACGATGCCCTCCGCATGCGCGGCCAGCGCCTCCATATCAATCCGCGGCTTGTAATGAAACCCCTCCAGATGCCCGATCGAGCAGAGCTTCATCAGATTCCGGTAACCGGCCTCATTTTTGGCCAGCAAAATCAAGTGATAGATCGGCTGGTCCTTGCGGCTGCCCCGCTCCTTGCGCGAACCTGCGGTCAAATAGGCTTCGCAGCCGATAATCGGTTTGATTCCGGCGGCCTTACACGCTTTATAAAAAGGAATGGCTCCGTACATTACTCCGTGATCCGTCAGCGCCAGCGAGGTCATGCCAAATTCGCCGGCTTGGCGGACGAGGTCGGAGATTCGCGCGGCGCCGTCCAAAAGACTGTATTCACTGTGTACATGCAGATGTGTGAACGGGCCCATTCATCCAGCTCCTCTCCTGCTTCAACAAGGGTAACCGTCCGGGCGCTTCCCGCGACCCGGCCGCCCAATATATTAGATGTAACTATTTTATCATATTGCACGGTATGCCGCCCATAGAATGAGTGTAGAGGCCTGGACGGGCCGCCCCCTTGGCGGGAGGCGCGCTCTTTCGCGAAAGGAGAGTGGCCGTCGTGAACGTATTAATGAGCAAAGCCGTGCTGGATTTTTTTATCGCATTTGGTATCGTGGTCGGCGGAGCAATGCTCGGGGGGATCGGCGCCGTCTTCTCCCTCCAGCCTCCGGCCCAGACTATGCTGGACATTGCGGACCGGATCAAAATTTGGGCGCTCGCTGCGGCGGTCGGCGGAACGATCGACCCGATGCGCGTTATCGAAAGCAACATGCTGTACGGGAATTTGTCGCCAGTGATCAAACAGATCGCTTTTCTGGTATTCGCTTTTCTTGGGGCCCATATGGGAAGCGAGCTGGTTAAATGGGTCTGCGGCAGGGGGTAGCGTATGAGAGTTCCTCCGTTTGGGCGGTTCCGCCGGTTCACCCGTCTTTCGGCAGTGTTCGTGCTTGGCATGGTGGCCGGTGCGGTTGTGTACAACACGATGTTCCTCACCAGTTATGATGCGCTGTGGCTGAAATACCAGGATGCCGAGGTGCAGATCAAACAATACGAAGAAGACATCCGCACGCTGAAAAAATACAGCAACAAGCCGACAGTAATCAAAGAAATCAAAGTCCGCACCGAAGAAACACGGCTCAAGGACGGGGAGCCGGAAATCGAACCGGCCGTCGTCAAGGAAGTGGTCCGCAGCATGGCGGGCGATCTGGAAGCGCTGCGCGGACGCAGTGTGTTCGATATCGACACGGACGGCAAAATGGTCCGGCTGCTGCTTGACCGCAAACGCTATACGGTGAGGGAAAAAGAATACGAGGTGCAGATCCGGACGATGCTCGTCATGGAAGGCGTGCTCCAGATCTGGGCCGAGGTTAAAATTCATAAAGGCGGCTGAGCGGCTGAACGGCTAGGCAGGTGATCGGGTAAGCGGTTTAGCGGGTAAGCGGGTTTAGCGGGTTTAGCCGCTGAGCTTTACATGTATAACACTAGGCTAGCATCACCAAACAGGAAGTGAGATAAGTAATTTCGTCTCCCGGACGGACATGATAGACTGGCTTAAATTTGCAATCATCGGAGTTATGATCCGGAAGGGGCACAAAACAAGTTGACAAGCAGGAACAAGAACAAGGGCAGTCTGAAAACAGTTTGGAGTATGTTTTTTATATTTTTACTGCTGTTTGGATTCAATTTTGCAATCGATGGCAGTCCTGGACCGACAGCCATGATGTGGCTGCTGATCGGGATATGGTCGCTGCTGATCAGCGTGCTGCTCCTCGTGAAGCACAAGCTTCCGCCCAAGCGGCAGATTGGGGTTTCGGTTCTGTTAGCTTTAGCCGTCGCGCTTGCTTATCTGAACCAAAGCCTGTTTTCCATGGTGGAAAACAGTATCCTCACCCTGCTGGCATCGCTTGCTGTGTTCAGCACATTCAACCGGTACAAGGAGGGGAAACTTCATTTTCTGAACACGCGGACCAGCAAATCTGCCGCTGTGAGCCTGCTGATCGGGGCCGCGGCCGGCATCCCGCTTGGCGTGCTTAATCTCTTGGTGAGCGGCAGCATTTCTGGCGAATTCAGCCTCAAGCTCTCGTATTTCACCGTAGCGCTGAGTCCGGCTATTTACGAAGAAGTCGGTTTGCGCACCATATTTTACGCTCTGTGTCTGTCTGCGCTGAACGGCAAAATTGAGACCAAAGCTCAGAGGTTCACGGTTTGGTTTATGATGATCATCCCGCATGTGTTAATTCATACGCCGGACAGCTTCATTAACGGCAGCATCGTAACGGGACTCATTGCGGTAATATTGTTTTCGGTATTGTTCGGCCTGCCTTTTGCCATCCTGCAAAAAAAGCGGGACATTACCTCCGCTATGCTGGCGCACGGGATTGTGGATGTCATCCGCTTTTGTTTCGCCGGGCTTCCGTTTTAATCGCCGGTTTCTGAACCGGGCAGATGGGCAGCTCCTGCGGATCGTGGTACAATACGGATGAAAATACGCTTACATCCAGAGCGGAAGGAGCTGTTTGGCCGCCATGATTCTGTTCATTAAATACGCGCTGCTTGTGCTGCTTGCCGCCTTTGTCGCCGGCGCGGCTCTTTACAGCATCGCTTCCCGCAGAACCTCCGATGTGAACCTCGCCGGGAAGCGGAGATCAGTGATGAATATCTTGATGGGCGGCATGCTGATCACGCTGGCGCTAATCGCTATGTTCGTCTTCCGCGGGTCGACGGTGAGCGTAATCGTCGAAGCCCTCTTTATCGTCATTGGGGCATTTAACGTCTTCTCCGGAATCCGGAGCTACGGCTATTACAGCCGGCTGACTGCCGGCGGCCGGACGAGCCGGGTGAAGTAAAGCGGAGCGCGCCCGGCAATCGGACCGGGAGCGGTAACTCCGGACGCACCCGATATTCCGGACCGAAGCGGCAGACAAACATAAGGGGTGTTCCCGCGGCGAATTGCCGCAAAGAACACCCCTTGTCTGTTTTCTTTATCCCGGTATTTTTCCTACCGGCGGACCGGCGGCCGCTGCCCTCCAGCCCGCTCCCTCATCTGCCTTGTCACGAATGGTCAATCGACTGGAGCATCAAAACCGCTTTGGCAACCAGCGTATTCAGATGCGTGATCTCAATCTCCAGCTTGCAGGTCCGCCTGCTGCTCTCAAGCAGCTTCGGCATGATGATCACCGGGTCTTCGATCTGTACCGGCCGGACAAAATACGAGGACATATTGTCCAGCACATGATCGCTGCCGGTCAAATCCTTAGCGGCCTTCTGCGCGGCGATCGTCAGCAGCGTGAGCAGCACCCCGCCGGAAATCGTGCCGAGCTGGGTCGCCATCTGCGGCGTGATAAAGCCGTGAAAAAACAGGCGCCCCTCCTCATCACGCTCCTCCGCAAATCCGTTCCAGATCAAATGGTCGAACGTCTCGCCGAGCTGCGGCTGATTGCGCACATCGCGCAGGCTCTGCAGCACTTCGCGCCGGGTCAGCGATCCGACCAGCTTGCGGTTGCGGTCAACGATCGGCAAAAAGTCGATCCCTTCCCACATCATGATCTGCGCGGCCGAAGCTAGCGAAGTGGTGAGTCCCGCGGTAACCGGACTCCGGACCATCGCTTTTTCGATGTTCTGGCTGCCTTCCAGCTCCTCAATGTCCCGGGTGCCCACAATCCCGATTACCCGGTTCCATTCATCCGTGACCGGGAAGCGCTGCAGCCCGCTTTCGCCGGCAAGGCGGCGCAGCTCGTCCGCCGTGCTTGACGGCTTGAGCGCGAACAGGCGGGGTTTGCTGTCGATAATATCCTCCACAAGCATAATCTTTTTCTTAATCAGCCGGTCAAAAATCGCCCGGTTAATCATCGAAGCTACCGTAAAGGTATCGTGCCGGGAGGATATCACCGGCAGATCCAGCTTGTCCGCCAGGTGTTTGACTTCCCGGCTGGTACCGAAGCCGCCTGTAACCAGCACGCCCGCCCCCTGCTCCAGCGCCAAGGAATGCACATCGTCACGGTTGCCGACAATAAGCAGACTTCCCGCATCAATGTACCGGATCATGGCGTCGACCTTCATCGCGCCAATCACATATTTATGCAAATGCTTCGTCAGGCCGCCCGCTCCGCCGAGCACATGGCCTTCCACAATATCCACCACATCGCCAAATGTCAGCTGCTCGGAAATGTTGCGCGGCTTTTTTTCCACACGAACGGTCCCGATTCGCTCTTTGGTGACAACCAGTCCCAGGTTCTCCGCTTCCTTCACTGCCCGGTAAGCCGTACCCTCGCTCACGCCCATTTCCTTGGCAAGCTTGCGGACCGAGATCTTGGAGCCGACCTTGAGCCCCTCCATATGCTGGAGCAGCTGTTCATGTTTCGTAATGGCGTCGTTTTGTCCTTCCAACTGTTACACCCCCTGACGCCGATCTGTACTATTCTGTATCTATTTTAGTCGGTTTCAGGAGGGAACGCAAACGCATTTTAGGGAAAAAACCATTCCTCTGCCGTGGTTTGGCACACTTCTGGCGGTCACCGGATTCGTTGTTTTGCCTCGCCGCAGTCGTTAACCATCAGCGCGATATGTACGATAGATTGAACCATTTCTGCCCCTTCCCTTCGGATAGATTGCCGCTAATTGATGAGTTACAGCTTCCTTCCGCTGGTGCCGCACCCGTCACTGCGCCGCCGGATTTTGTAGTACCGCATGGCCGACGGCACGCCTTTGATGTCCAGTACACCGTCGTATACCATCTGCCGAATGCGGTATTCGATGTACAAGTCTCCGATAAATTGGTCCGCATGCCCGATGACTTCGCCGACCACACGGGCCGTACGCAGGAAGCTGCCAGCTTCCCTTTCGGACATGAGCTCATCCAGCTTCTCCAAAATAAATGCGTCATAGTAATCCGCATCCGCCTCTTCCAGCCTGCCCCCGCGCCACACCCGGAGCACTTTGCCGCTTGCGGCCAGCGATTCCCATTCCCGTTCCAGCCGCTCCCTTTCGGGTGAGGCAAGCTCCTTTTCCGGTTCCTCCGGTAAAATATCCGCCAGCTTATCAGCCGGTATCTCGCCGGAATGAAGGTACCAGAATTCATAACCGGGGCGGCGGAATTTCGTTTCGATGCGCGCCCCCGCATTTCGTATGCTTATCCGGTTGCCGCGGCCCTGAAGCAGATAAACGGCCAAGCGCAGCCCGGTCTGCTCGTTTCCGTTATGTCCGGTCCAGACCGTAATGTCCGCCTGTTCGGGAATGGAGGCGATTTGGTTTTGCAGCTGCCGGATCTGCTCCCCGTAATCTTCATAGATTTCCAGACTTCCCGAGATATGATCGGTGAACCATTCCCGCCGGATCTCCAGTTCTTCGCCCGCGCCTAGCCGGGGCAAGGGGCCGATTCCGTAATTTTCCCAAAGGACGATAAGCTTGTCAGAGTTGTCCCGCTGCAGCCCGAGCAAAGCCTGCTTCATGCTGCCTGCAAAAGAATCGCCAACCACCACATGCACCCGCTCGCAGGCCGGGTCGGGGTCCCAGCTAATGCTCGGCCGCTCCTTATACCGGATCAGGCTGTCGTAAATGCTCACAAGGCCTTCCGCGGCTCTCCGCTCGTCTTCCGGCTGCTCACGCATCCGGATCAGCTCGCCCAAAAACATCCCAAGCGTCTGTCTGCACTCTTCCGCGTCCATCTCATTTACCAGCTTGCGCATCTGCTTATACTTTTTGCTCATATCGGGTCCGCCCTTCTTATGCCTGATCCCGGAATCCAAATAGATCCGCATATCGGAATCCGGCTCAGCAAGTTATTACGGATATTATACCAACCGGTGAGCCGTCGGCTCCACACAACAAATAACCCCGGCCCCCATTTGGGGGCTCGGGGCTGGAGGCTCGGGAGCCCTGGGGATCGGGGGCTCTTACTAGAGACTTGGGCTTAGGCTCGGGGGCTCGAAGCAACGGGCTTGGAGCTTGGAGCTTGGAGCTTAGACCTTTGACCTTTGACCTTGGGGATCGGGGTCCTGGAGCAAGAGGGCTTGAAGCTGCCGAGCCAAGGAGTTACAAAGATCGCTGCGCCGCCCGGTCCTCTTCCTCCCATTTCATCTGCCAATGCGACAGCTTGGCTTTGCGCACTTCATCCAGCCGCTTCGCCTTCTCTTCATCGACGCCGATGATGAAGTGCAGGTGGGCGGCGATGACAAGGAACGCAAACAGGCACCAGACCGCCCCAAATGCGTTGGCCCAGCTCAGCCCCTGCGACAGCGACAGCTGCGGCAGCGCGTACAGCAGCATGGCCAATGCGATCAGCAGGTAAACGACGTGCTTGAACTTGTTTCTTTTTTTCACGGGAGACACTCCTTCACACAGAATCTATATTTCTACTCTATGTGCGAAGCGTTCCAATTATGAGACAAGTTATTGCGGTTCGTACAAATCGTGCAGGCTGCCCGCGATAATCTTGTTCACATCGTCGATGACGGCGCTTAGGCGGCGCTCCGCTTCAAACAGGCGGCGAATGCCCAAATTCAGGTTCAGCACCTCGAACAGCTTCTCCATCTTCTCCATTTCCTCCTGAGCGGGCATGTCGCCGCTCATCATCCGCTGCTGCAGCTCCATTTGGCCCTGCCGGAAATTGTCCAGCATGGCCTTGCCTTCCGGGTCCGCATCGACAAGCTTCATAGCCGCCTGAATGTCGGCTACCTCCGCGCTTTCCTTGATTGCATGCGCAAGTTCGTGCGCTTTGTCGTGAATGTTCATGTTCTTCATCCTTCCGTGTCTAAGTTCACATTATTCGTGCTGTCCTTTGGCTGGGTCAATCACCAAGGGGTAGATGCCTCCATATGATGAATGATAGAAATTCATTACCACACAATTTGCCGGCATCATGCTGCCTACCGGAGGAGATCCAAGATGTCCCAACTCAAGATCCCGGTCCAAACGGTCCATTCGGGCATCCTGCAGGACAATGCCGTCATGCTTGGCGACCGCTCCATGAAACGTCTGAAAATCCCGGCGAACCGCCCGCTCCAGCTGGTCTTCGGCTCCTTCCGGCAGGAAGTGACCGTCATTCCCGTACCGAAGAGCGACGGCATGCGGCTCAGCGAGGGGCTGTCGGGCAAATCCGGGCTCAAGTTCCGCCAGATGCTTAACGTCTCGTACAGTCCCGTAAACCGCACACTGCGGGTTGGCCCGCTGATCGGCGTGCTGGTCAGCCGCGATTACCCGAATGAGACCGACCGGCTGTTCGGGCAGATCACCTTGTTCTGCCGGGAGTTAACCGAGGCCTGCCGTAAGCAGGGAGCGTATGTCTTTTTCTTCACCCCGGAGCATGTCGAGAAGGCCAAAACCTCCGTTCCGGGATGGGTCTACGACGCGGGCTGGAAAAAGCTGAGCCTACCCGTTCCCGATGTAATCAACAACCGCCTGACCTCCCGCAAGATGGAGAATAAGCCTAGCGTACAGCATTTTTTGGCCGAAGTAAAATCGCGGTACGGCACCCATTTCTACAATGAGAAGTTTCTCGACAAATCCGAGGTGTTCGATGCGCTGCGCCAGGACCCGAGCCTGCAGCGTTATCTGCCCGAATCGCACACCCTGCGCGGTTACGCCGTATTCAAAAAAATGTGCACCTCCTACCCATCCGTCTTCCTGAAGCCTGTCCGGGGAAGCCTCGGCAAAGGCATCCTCCGCATCTCCCGGGAGGAAGGCGGCGGTTACCGTCTGTCCGCCACAACGCCGCTGGGCGTGCGCAAACAAAGCTATTCCAGTCTCGCCAAACTGTATCAGGTCGTTGCTTCCAAAATGAAAACGACGCGATATCAAATCCAGCAGGGACTGCCGCTGATGGAGCTGGGCCGGCGTCCGGTCGATTTTCGCGCGCTTGTGCAGAAAAGCGGAGCGGGCAAATGGGGTGTCACGTCCATCGTGGCCCGCACCGCCGGAAACCATCATTTTGTTTCGAACCTTGCCCGGGGCGGCAGTCTCAGCACTGTAAAAGAGGCGCTCGGCAAAAGCAGCCTCCCTCCAGGAGCAAAAGAAAGCGCACAAATCCAGCTCCCGAAAGCGGCGCTTGCCATCGCCCGGGGCGTCGAGACTTACATTCCGGCCCACTTCGGCGAACTCGGCATCGACCTGGCGCTTGACCAATCCGGGCGCGTCTGGCTGCTCGAAGTGAATTCCAAACCGTCCAAAAACGATAACACACCGCTTAAAGATCAAAAAATCAGGCCGTCGGTCAAGCAGATGATCCAATACTGCCGGTATTTATCCGGCTTCCAGGTGAGCCGCCATGACTGAGGCGCCGGCTGGAACACTGGGCATCCTGGCGTTTTCGCGCAGCCCCGGCCAGCCGGCCGGGGAGCCGCGGCTATGCGCCGAGCTGGCCGGGGCGGGCGCGCGGTACGGTCTGGCCGTCCGCGTCTTCGCGCCGGAAGGAGTGGCCGCCGGCCCCTTGACCCAGGCCGGCCCCGCAGGCGGCGGCGCACGGCTCCCAGGCTGGGAACTCGCGGACGGAGGGTGGCGGGAAGGGCGGTTTCCCCCGCCCGACATCCTGCTCGACCGCACGTTCCCGAAGGACGCCGCCGAGCGGAAGCTCGCCGCCCGTGCCCGCAGCCGCCTGGCGCCGGTCTCCCTGCCCTGGTCGCGGGGACTCCCCGGCAAATGGGCGGTGCACGGCTGGCTGCTGCGCGATCCCGAAGCGGCCGCCCTGCTGCCCGAGACGTGCCGGCTGACCGGCCCAGAGGATGTGCTACGGCTGGGTAGTACCGCGGACGGAGCCATCCTGAAGCCGGAAACCGGCGCCCAGGGCAGGGGCATCGTCCATATCCGGCCGCACCCGGCCGGCGGCTGGACGATGCGGGGCCGCGACGCGGCAAACCGGCCGTTCCTGCGGCGCTTCCCGGACCGCGGCGAAGGCCTGCGCTGGCTGCTGGCGTTCGCCGGCGGACGGCGCTACCTCGTCCAGCGCTACCTGCGGCTGCTCAGCGCCGGCGGCCAGCCGTTCGACGTGCGCGTGCTTATGCAAAAGGACGCGTCCGGGCGCTGGCAGGAGACCGGCCGGGCGGTCCGGCTGGGCCTGCGGGGCCGGCTGACCTCGAACCTGCACGGCGGCGGCAGCGCGCTCCCTGTGCTCCCTTTCCTCCGCACCCAATACGGCGCGGAGGCCGGCCGGATCATGGAGCGGCTGACGGCGGCGGCGGAGCGGATTCCCGCTCTGCTGGAAGCGGGCTTCGGCCGCCAGGGCGAGCTTGGGCTCGACTTTGGAATCGGCCAAGACGGCCGGATCTGGCTGCTTGAGGCCAATTCGAAGCCGGGCCGGGCCGCTTTCCGGCGGATAGGGGACCGGCAGGCCGCGCAGCTGGCTTCGGACCGTCCCGCCGCTTATGCCCGCCGGCTGCTCGAGCTGTCGCGGGCCGCGCGCCCGCGGCGTTCCGGCTCCGCACGGCGGGTCCGGCGTGAAACCCCGGTCCGCCGGGGAGCTGAAGCCTTCCAAAGGTCCGCCCGCAACCATCCGCAGGATTCCGGCGTTCCGCAGCTCGCCCGTGCGCCTGCCGGAGCGCCGCGGGCCGTCTGCGCCGTACCTTCTTTATAAGCTATCGAAGTCGGTTTTGCCCCGGCAAAACGTTAAGGAGGATTCATACATGAGTCTCACTTTTGGCAACGTGCATTTCACCAGGCAGCCTCAACGCGTAGTGTACATTTCGGGCTCGCTGATGAAGAGCCTAAAGCTGTCCGGGAAAAAGAATATCCGCCTCCGGCTCGGCAAAGACGCTATTCCCGCCGCTCTGAAGCCGATCAAACGGGCCGGCAAGCACCTTTATCTCGCTTCGGGTATCCAGAACGCCATCAAAGTGCCGAAGACGGGGGCAGTTTACCTGCGTAATCTACAGAATGACGAAGTACAGATCGGCCCGCTGGTTGGCGTATTGTCTGACGGACCAACAGGTTCCGGCAAGCCCTTCGGTTCCCGGACGGTATTTATCAAGCAGCTGCTGCGGGAGGGCGCAGGCAAATGCTACATTTTCGCGTTTACTCCAAAAGATATCAACTGGCAGCAGGAGCGGATTCACGGGTATTTCCTGACGGACAGCGGAAAATTCGAACGCAAAACCGTTCCGTTTCCCGACGTGATTTATAACCGGCTGCCCAGCCGGCGGGCCGAAACGTCCCCGCAGATTATCCAGCTCCGGGAACGGCTGCTCCGCAGGCGGATTCCGTTTTTCAACTGGAGTTTCTTCAATAAATCCGACATTTACCGGCTGCTGGAGAACGATGCGCAGGCGAACCGGCATGTGCCCGAAACCCACAGCAGCCCGACGCCCGAATTGATCCAGGATATGCTGGACCGCCATCATTTTGTCTACTACAAACCTTCGTCCGGCAGCCTTGGACACGGCATTTACCGGCTGACTTATTTGCCCAAACGCGGGTATTTCGCCCGCTACAGAAAAGGCGGCAAAAACGTTCTGCTGCGCTTTTCGCAATTCGACAGCCTGATGCGGATGCTTCGCACCCGGCACGGCCGCATACTAAACAATTACGTGGTGCAGCAGGGAATCCGCCTGATCGAGATTGACGGCTGCCCGATCGACTTCCGGTTTCATATGCACAAAAACGGCAGCAACCAGTGGGTGGTCGTCGGCATCGGCGCCAAAAAGGCGGGACGCGGCAGCGTAACGACACACCTGAAAAACGGCGGTTCGCTGCTCACGCCGCAGCAGGCGCTCAGCCGCGTCTTCGGGCAAAACGCAGACGAAGTGCTGCAGCGGGCCAAACAAACGGCCGTCAAGCTGGCGGAATCGCTGGAGCTCCAGCACCGGCACCTGATTGGTGAAATCGGCTTTGACCTCGGGATCGACCAGGACGAGGAAATCTGGATGTTCGAGGCGAACGCGAAACCCGGACGGTCCATCTTCCGCCATCCCTCGCTGCGGAGCGAAGGACGCGAATCCGTCCGGCACATTTTGGAACACTGCCTGTATTTGAGCAAGTTCCGCAGGAGGGATGAGGTGTGAACGCCCGCGTTCCGGACGGCGGCAAGCCGGTTGTCGCCATTTTGACCATGGATGACCGCCGGAAGTTGTTCCGGGGCAACCGGAAAAACTTCCGCGACATCATCCGGACCGGCCATCATTTAGGTTTCCATGTTTATGTCGTCACGGTGCGCAATCTGAAACTTTCGGGACCTACCGTACTCGGGTATGTCCCGGTTTCGGGGAGCCGCCAGTGGAACGCGGTGGAGATGCCGCTGCCGCAAGTTGTCTATAACCGCATCCCCTCAAGGGATGACGAGAAGCGGCCGTCGGTCCGCCGGAAAATCGAAGCCCTGCTGGAACATCCCTCAATTCATCTGTATAATCCTTTCTTTTTCAATAAATGGACGCTGTTCGAATGGCTGAAGGGCTCCCGTGCCACGGTCCGCTTCGTGCCGAAAACGAGACGGCTGCGCAGCGCGGCGACGCTCCAGTCCATGCTGGAGACGCACGACGCCCTGTATCTCAAGCCCGAAGAAGGCAAAGCAGGCAAAGGCATCATGCGGCTGAAATACCGCTCCGGTGTACCGCTGCCCTACCGCTTGCAGATTCAGTCGGGACGGAAAAACATCACCTATAAAGCTGCGACGCTCCCCCGGCTCTGGGCCCGGGTTGAACGGGAAACCTGCGGCGAACGGTACATCGTCCAGCAGGCGGTAACGCTTGCGGAGCACGGCGGCCGGCCGTTTGACCTGCGCCTCCTTGTGCAGAAAAACGGCCGGGGCGGCTGGTCGCTCACCGGTATCGGGGCGCGGCTCGCGGGAGCGCGCAGCATCACGACCCATGTGCCCAGAGGCGGCACTACGGAAGAACCCAAGGAGATGCTGGAGGGCATGTTTGGTCCCGAACGGGCAGCGAGCATCTTGAAAGGCGTCCCGTCTGCGGCGCTGTTGATCGCCCGTCAAATCGAGCGGGCAGCCGGGTTCAAGCTGGGCGAAATGTCGATGGATCTTGGCGTGGATGAAGACGGCGGGCTGTGGTTTTTCGAGGCGAACTCCCGGCCGATGAAGTTCGACGAACCGTCGATCCGCAAGCTGTCGCTGGAACGGATTTTTCAGTACAGCCAGTATCTGGGCCAGCAGGAACCGGCCCCCTATTTGGAGAGGAGATGAGCGGGTTGCAGATCATAACGCTGTTTGACGCCGCACCGGGGGTATGGAGCCGCCAGCTTGCCGGTATTTGCGACTTCACCCGGGTGTGCGGCGGGCAGCGGATCCCGCCGGAGTCGCTCCGGCAGCTTGCATCACTGACGCCGGAAGGGCTTGCGCGGCCCGGAACCGCGCTGTCGCTGGCGACAGTCCGGGGCCAGGACGGCCGCCAGCTCGCCGGCGTCGGATTTGCTTCGGCGTACGGCAGTCAGACCTGCCTGGTCGCCGTTCATCCGCTCTACCGGGGCCGGGGGATCGCGGCATCGCTGCTGGAAACGCTGCTGCGGCTCCTCGGCCGTCTGGAGTCCGCGGGCGCCGGCGCGCAGACCGGGACCGCATCCGTGCGGCTGTGGCGGAGCGGCGGGTTGTCCGCCCCGCCGCCCTTCGCCGGACGAAGGGCGGTGCTGCGGTTCCGTTCGGTGCCAAGGCCTGATCCGGCGGCCCGGCCAGACGCTGCAGTTCCCGGTCTAACCGTACCCAGGGAGGAGGAAGCTTCATGCCAAGACCTGTATTAGGAATTCTGGCCCTATATATGAATGATGCGAAGCAGTTGGAAGAGAAGTCGGTCTACCGGCGGATGATTATCGAGGGCCGCGCGCTGGGTCTGGACGTCTACGTATTTACGCCGATGGAGGTCAGCAAAGACGGCAGCCGGGTACATGCGCTGATCTATGATGAAAAAGCCGGTGTATGGAAGCGACAGTGGCGCTCGTTGCCCGATATCATTTACGACCGCTGCCGGATCCAGAAGAGCCACCGTTTCCAGCAGCTGCTGGAGTTCCGTTCCCGTTTCGGGCATCTGCTTTTTTTGAACCGGCCGCTCCGCAACAAATGGACGGTCTACCAGACCTTCTCGCAAAAAAAACGGTTCCGCCCTCATCTGCCTGATACGGTGCTGTATCAAGGTCCTGCGGATTTGGACCGCATGCTGAAGCATGGGCCAGTCATCTATGTCAAACCGGCCAACGGAACGGGCGGGCGCGGAATTTTGCGGATTGAGCGGATTGCCGGCCGCCGGGGCGTATACGACATTCAGGGCCGGCGTAGGGACCGCCACATCATCACCCCGCGCAAAGTGAGCCGCGCCAAGCTGGATCAAACGGTCCGGCAGTGGTGCCAAGACGGACGTTATCTTGTCCAGCAGGGTATTCCGCTGCGCCTACCGGAGGGGCGTTTCCACGATTACCGGATGCTGGTACAGAAAAACGGGGAAGGCGTCTGGGAGGTGACCGGCATGGCTGGACGGATTGGCGCCGCCCGCAGCGTCACCTCGAACCTGCACGGCGGCGGCCGTGCGGTTCGGGCCGAACGGCTGCTGAAGTCCTGGCTTGGCGGCAGCGAACCGGCTTCCCGGACGATGCGCGCCGCCGAGCGGCTGGGGATTGATGCCGCCTCCTACCTGGAGAGCTCCTATGGCGCATTGTGCGAGCTGGCTCTGGATCTGGCTATTGACCGGGAAGGGCGAATCTTCATTCTGGAGGTCAATCCGAAGCCGATGCGCGAGGTGTTCGCCCGCTCTGGCGACCAGGCCACGTACCGCAAGGCGCTTACCCGTCCGCTGGAGTATGCCCTCTGGCTGTATAAGAAGAAAAATACGCCTAGTTCGGCGAAGACGGAAGAGGAATAATAAGATAAAATTAAACCGCCTTTCCTGTTCAGCCAGGAGGCGGTTTAGTTTTGCTAGACGCTATTATAAATTTTATTCAACAGGCGGAAGCAAGAAGATCTGAGGCTGCCAAGGACATCATTACATCTTTATTTTATAAATTTGCGATGGTGTAAATGATGGATGAAACATAAACCAATATACTAACCACACTTAAGATACGTTTTTTTTGCTTGCTGAACCAGAAGATAATCAAACATAAGGAGACTAGGATGAGCAGTAAAAAAAACAAGGATGAGTATAGATCATACTTATTACCACTCCCGAACCCCCCTTCTGTACTAAATGCAGCTGTTATTAATAATATAATGGTCATCCTTCCTAATACCGGAATGATTAGAAAGAGTAAAGAAAGTAGTTTTTTTTCAACATTGTCCTCCCCTTATCAAAAAAAGAATATCCTTATACAAATTCACTCAACTTTCGCAGCTGGAAAAATGGCTTAGCCCTTGAGTGAGTAAAAAAAATTCGATACTTGTATTGACAAAAAACACCTACTTGTTTGGTATCATGGTAGTGCGGCCAACGATGCCAACAAGAAGGGTGCGTAACTCTATGTTACAGCAACATTCCCTGCCTGAAACACCGTCTCGCTTTTCTAAACTTTGGAGGCATTTTGAAGCAGCTTCGCATTGTCCTCCCCTATTACTTTCTTACCGGACACAGGGGACCCTATTTGCTGTTTATTCCGTGTTTTGGCAAAGTGACGGACTCAGATTCCCTTATTTACGCGGAAAATCCATCGTTTGGATATTTTCGGTACGAATAACGGATCTGGAGTCCGCAAGGCAACCCAAAAACCCAGGAATATCAGAAGTAACGTCCTCTGAGTCCGGAAAGACCTGGGTATCGCGTGCTGTGGTAATCCGCTGCGGGTCTGTCACAGGAGAGGATTCGTTCTAGTTAGTTTCAACGACGACAACGGCAGTCAAAGACGTTGTTTACCAAATTCTTGGTTCGCACTGGAGCTTAGCTGATTTTCGCTCTGCAAAAGTTGAGTAAATTCATATTTTTCCCATCTATAATTTTATCGAATGTTCATTAACAGATATGTATAGTAATTTAATAACCATTTGCAAAAGTAAAATAAGCGGCCTGCCCTATAAACTAAAGGGCAGGCCGCTTTTTCGCAGCTGGTATAATGTATCCGGGGCTGCTTGTCAGCCTTTGTGCACAGCGATCATGATTTCGGTAATATTGCGCCGGAGTTCGTCCAGGTCGCCGCTTTCATATTGGGCGTGTCCGTCAATTCCCCGGTGGATGACAGCTCCTGCAAAACGCTATCCGCAAAAGCGGATAATTCTGTAACTAGATGGTCCACTGCCGCCCCCTATTCCGCCTGATCGTATAGGCCGATCAGCTCGTCGAAGGCTTGGATGGTAACATCCGCGCCTTTCAGCTCCTCGCCGCGCCCAAAACCGGCGTAAGCGCAGCCGATTACGGTCTGGCCGTTGCCTTTTCCCGCCTCCACATCGGACGAGCGGTCGCCGACCATCCAGGCGCTTTCGATCCCGTGGTTGTCAAGCAGCAGGCGCACCAGCTCGGTTTTGGTCGATGTCCCTTGACCGCCCGCGCTGTAGAGCCCTTCGAACAAATCTTTCAGCTCGTGAACCACTACGATGCTGTGTATGTAATCCTCCAGCCCGTTGCTGGCCACAAACAGGCGGACGCCGCGGTCCTTCAGCTGCTTCAGCGTCTCAAGCACCTTCGGGTACAACAGTGTGCCGCCGGCCTCCAGTCCTTCGATCTCCAGCTGCAGCAAAAGATTATCCGCCCGCCGGTGCACCTCCACGTCCGCATCCGGCATGACATTTTTCCAGATGTCCTCCAGCAGCATGCCCAGGCTTCCCAATATCAGCTCTTCCGGCGGCGTCGGTCCGGTATGCAGACCCTCCTCGCGCAATATATCGAACATCTTGTGATAGGCCGGAATCAAAAGGCTTTCCGTTTGAAACAAGGTGCCGTCCATGTCGAAGATCATGGCTTCCGGTTTACGGAGCGTTGTCCGCTCAGCCGCGGTATTCTCCTGTTCTTGTCGATTCATGCAGATCATCCCTCCACAATTTGCGTTGCGGATACCCTGCCGGGCAGCCGTATTTTTCCACACATGCCCTATCATAAAGGATGGCTTGGGGCCTGTCCATGCCGCAGCGCGTATTGGCCTTTCCCTGACGTTCCCGGAGCAGACGAATCATTCGGGTGCCGGGAGCGGCCCGCTGCAAAAGTGTGCAGCAAAAAGGACCGTCCGGATGCACCCGGCCGATCCTTTTTTCATTCCTCGTTTATCCTGGTTGAACCGCCATGTTCTGGCAAAAATCAGGCGTTCTTGAAGCTTTCGACGAGTTCGTCCAGCACGTCGCGGCTCACCATTTTACCTTTGAAGTTAATCAGGTTTTCGGAGCTTCCGGAAAAAATGCAGGTAGGCTCGTATTTTCTCAAAATAATTTTTTCCCCGTCCACAAAAATTTCCAGCGGATCTTTGATGTCGATTCCCATGGTGCGGCGCAATTCAATCGGGATGACAATCCGTCCTAATTCATCTACTTTTCTTACAATTCCTGTCGCTTTCATCCTTCGCATCCTCCATTTCTTATAATAACACTCTATTCCATCGCACCAAATAGCCGTTTAGGTTCGGTATTATATATGCTAGATAAGGAAAGAAAAGTGCTATCTATCTTTCTCTACTATATTATTCTACATCATTTGATATGTATCGACAAATATATTGTATTTTCTTATATTTATCGACAATTTTCTTTAAACTTTTCTTATTACACTTTCATTCCAAAGTTGAAACACCTGATCTGCACTTTTTGAAAAAAAACAAAAAAAACGGAAGGCCCGTTCAGGAGGCCTCCCGCTTGTACCCGTGCATTCCGTTTGATTCCGTAACCCGTTAACCCGTTTACTTCTCGTATACATTTCCTTTGGCATCGATGCGGGCGTTGTAAGACAGTTTGTTGAGTTTTTGGATGGCCTGGCGGTTATACGCCTCGTCCATAAAATTCGGTTGTCCGCCTACGATTTTGACCGGCCGGATCCGCGAGGTGACGCCGGAGCCGGTCAAGGTAAATTCGGCCATCATCGAGTGCAGCGTTTTGTCGCCCCCGCGGCTGGAACGATTGAAGACAAAGTTGCCAAGCGAATAATAAATCGGCTTGTGTTTGTAAAACTCTACGCCCATCAGGCAGTGGCTGTGTGCGCCGATAATCAGATCCGCACCGCTGTCGATCATTTTTTTCGCCAAGTCGCGGGCGTATTTCTCGGGGAAATCCTTAAACTCCTGGTTCCAGTGAATATAAACGACCGTATAGTTGCCTGCTTTGGCCGATTTACGGATCGTACTCAGCATCGGTTCCATGGAATAGGCCGAGGCGGCGCCAGGCTTATTCGGTCCAGCATACCAGGAAGGCCCGGACAGCACGCGGCTTACGCCGATCACTGCAATCTTCCGGCCGCCGATCTGTTTCGTGTACGGCTGGAACGCCTCCGACTGGTTCCGGCCGGCGCCGGTAACCCCAATCCCTGCTTTCCGCAAATGCGTCAGCGTATCCAGCATGGCATCCTGGCCGTAGTCCAAAATATGATTATTGGCGACGGTGACGCCGTCTATACCAGCGTAAAGCAGGCCCTGGAGCGTTTCAGGTTTGGAACGGAAAGCAAACGTTTTGTTTGCCGCCTTGCCCCGGGTGGATACCGGCGTTTCCAGATTGGCAAAGGCAAGATCCGCTTTTTTAAGCTCGGGCGCTACCTTGGCGAACGGAAAATTCACACCGTATTTGGCAATCTGTTTGCCGACAAACCCGTCAAGCAGCACATCGCCCACAAACGTCATTTGTATGGAATCACCCGCTTTGGATGTGGCCTCATCCTTGGTGGCAGCGGCCCCGGTTTGGGCCGGAATCGAGGTTTGTACTCCCGCAGCAGCGCCTTGGGAAACGGGCAGAACAACAAGAACCAACAGCAGGATAACACTTAACCATTTACGCAAAATAAAGACCGCCTTTACTAAAAAAAATGTCTTACAGCCATTGTCTTTGGAAGAAACAGCCATCCTATTCTATCACGTCTTCCTCGCGATTTGTCTAAGAAATCCGGTTTTGGGTTAAATAAAAGATAACACCCCAGTTCATAGCTTTGAGCTCCTCATGTTGAAACCTCGTTCCCCAAGTCACCGTATGAAAGGTATCAACGTTTAAAAATTTAAATATCGGTCAAGATGAACAACCAAGAGGCCTGCTCACCGGCCTAACACTCGCATACTACTCTCTTGCACACTAAACTCTAGCCAACTAAACACTTGCAAGCCGCATTTCCTTAAACCTCATGTTTCCGTAAACCAATTTAATTAGGAGGGATTCACATGTTCAAAAAGATTTTGGGCAAGGTCGTTCATTCGCTTGAGCAGTCGGGTCACAGCGGTCACCGAAGGCATTCCAGCAGCGGGCACAAGCGGCACTACCGCCATTCCAGCAGCGGGCATAAAGCCCATTACACCCGTTACTCCAGCAGCGCCGGCCACTATGGCCGCCGGAAGCATTCTTCTTCGGGCCATGGTCACGGCAGCGGGGGATACGGCCACAAGTATTATAAAAACCGCTACGGCAGCTCCAGTTGATCTCTTGGCGGCCTCTGGAATATTTGCTAATTTTTCAATAAAACAAAGAGCTGTCCCTAAGTCATAAAAAATATGACCTGGGGACAGCTCTTGTTTAATTATTAGATGACCGGATGAACCGCCGCTAAATCTGGCTGCTCCTGATCACCAGGCCGGCAACCCCGCACGCACGCTTTCCAGGTCATCCATCAGCTCGACTGCCGACGCATACGGCCGGTCCAGTTCCAGCAGCCGGCGCAGCAATCCTCTGACTGCCGGAGTCAGCTCCAGTTCCTCCTCCCAGGAACGGTCGGGCTGCCCGGCCTCCGGCTTGTATCCCGAATACAGCAGAAACAGCATCAAATGCCCCACATCGTAGAGGTCGGATTGAACTAAAGGCGGCATCCGCTCCGGAAGTTCTTCCCGTCCGGGCTGCCAGATCGCATCCGTGCCGCCGCCAATCGGCCGGGCCAGGCCAAAGTCGATCACATGCACGCCATCATCCCGGATGATCACATTTGGGATCCGGAGATCCAGATGGACATATCCCTGTTCATGCACATGCGCTACCCGATCCATCAGCTCCAGCGTCCAGCTCAAACATTCCTGTTCCGTAAAGCTTGCCCCGTCGCCAAAAATCAGATCCTCCAGCGTCCGGCCCTCAATGAATTCGGTGACCAGCCAGCAGCCTTCCTCCGACTCCCCGTAATCCAGGCAAGCTGGTATGAACGGGTGCGCCATCCGGCTGAGCACCTCCCGCTCTCGGGCCAGCAGCCTTCGCCCGACCGCTTGTTTGCTGGGCTTCGACAGCTTCACGGCCGCGATCCGCCCTTCCTTCTCATCTATACACCGGTAGGCCGTACCGTAGCTGCCGGTCCCCAGTGTTTCCTGGGTCCGGTAACGGCCGCCGATCAACGTTCCCGGAGGCAGCGGGTAATCCCGCCAGGCCGCCAGAAAACGGCGCCATCTTTCGAACAAAGCGGTTCACACTCCTTTGCGGGCGCGGCATTCGACCGTTCCGTCCCGCTCCACATTTCGATTATACCAGCAAGGAAGCTTCCGCGGCACCAAACCACTTTTTCTGAAAAAGGTTAATGAATTCACGAGCCGTCATTCGCATAAAGCGGCATAGCCCGCACAGGGCATCAGCCATTTTACCCGGGAGAATCAGCCGGCAAGCGCACCCCTCCCGTTATGCGCATAAGGATAAAAAGAACGGTTGACAAACAGCTTCTCCACATCTTATCATGCACTTAGCTAAATAAATTTACCTAAGGAAACATGTTTAGCTTTAACTAACATTAGTTCTTTGTTCCGGTTTCTCCTCTCGCGGCCGGAGTTTTATCTACTATTAAATTGAGGAGGAATGTTAGTCCATGGACTCGAATGTTCTTTTGGCCTTCAGTCTTACCCTGCTGGCGGGTCTGGCTA
Organism: Paenibacillus nanchangensis; assembly: GCF_046543445.1. Lineage (NCBI taxonomy): Bacteria > Bacillati > Bacillota > Bacilli > Caryophanales > Paenibacillaceae > Paenibacillus > Paenibacillus nanchangensis. The sequence continues at coordinate 57,071 of NZ_JBHOFD010000003.1, read as the reverse complement.
CAGGGATCGGCAGCTTGATCGCTACCTTCACCAACGTAACGAACACCAAGTTTCTGTCCGTGACCCTGGGTTTCTCCGCGGGTGTTATGATCTATGTCTCGATGGTTGAGATTTTTGTAAAAGCGAAAGACGCTCTCGTCTCTTATTCCGGTGAAGTCGCCGGGAATTGGCTGACTGTCGCCGGATTTTTTGGCGGAATTCTGCTTATTGCGCTGATTGACAAATTTGTTCCGGAGCAGGGCAACCCGCACGAAGCTAAAAATCTGGGAGAGATGTCCCAAGCTGTGACCGGATCTCCCGCCGGAGATACAGGCCTGCTTAAGATGGGCACCTTTACAGCGCTGGCAATCGCCATTCACAATTTCCCGGAAGGAATCGCTACCTTCACTTCCGCGCTGCAGGACCCCGGCCTCGGCATTGCGATCGCGGTTGCAATCGCCATCCACAACATTCCCGAGGGGATTGCGGTGGCGGTCCCGGTATTTTTTGCTACAGGCAGTAAGAAAAAAGCGTTTCGTCTGTCCTTTCTATCCGGTCTGTCGGAGCCGTTTGGCGCGCTGATTGCTTATCTGATTCTGATGCCGTTCCTGAATGACATGATGTTTGGCCTGATTTTCGCCGCGGTTGCCGGTATTATGGTATTCATTTCGCTTGACGAGCTGCTGCCTGCTGCCAAAAAATACGATGACGGCCATTTATCCATCTACGGTCTGGTTGCCGGGATGGCGGTTATGGCTTTGAGTCTGCTGTTGTTTATATAAACAGAGTTGGAACCGCTGTTTCGACAAAGGCAAAACCCGTTCGCCGGATGGCGGACGGGTTTTGCTGTTAACGGCGTTTGCATACGACGAGTGTGTGTAGGAACGGCTGCTGTATATCTATTATGAATTTTTCATATGTTGAATTTTTGATATTTCTCCCTGCACCTGCCCCCGTTCTTGCTCCCATTCCGCCCGCTCGCGCGCCAGCTCCGCTTGGAGCTCATCGCTTACGCTGCCCGGCCACAAAGGAACACCAGAACGGTAGGCAGCCCGGCCGTTCAGATGCCCGGCCACCGGCGAAGTGATAAAGACAAATACGATGCCCAGCAGCAGCTTGACGCTGATGTGGTCCATGAACAGCCAGAAGTATAGAAACGCGCCGGTCAAAATACACAATACGCCAAGGGTTGCACTTTTGGTGGCCGCATGGGAACGCAGGTAAATGTCGGGCAGGCGGATCAGCCCAAAGCTGCTGAGCAGACTGAACAGCGCGCCGAGCAGGACCAATATCCCGATCAGCCATTCACCGGCCGTCATCATCATCTCGCTGTTCAAGCACAACCCCCCTCTCGATATACCGCGCAAACGCCGTCGTTCCAATAAACGTTAAAATCCCGATTAGCAAAATAATGTCCACGAATGCCTGCGTCCGCAGCAGCAGACACAGCACCGCCACCATGGCAAGCAGGTTTACTCCAATCGTATCGAGCGCGGCGATCCGGTCGGCCCGGCTCGGGCCTTTGAGCAGTCTGTACGTACAGCCGGCTATCGCCAGCGCAAGCAGCGTCATCGCCGCAATCAGCAAGCGGTCTATCATCGGCGGGTCACCTCCATGATGGCTTGTTCAAACGTGCCCCGAATCTGCTCGGTCAGCTCCTGTTTATCCCCTATATCCATCGCGTGGATATACAGGACGTTCCCCTCCCTGGAAACCTCCAGCGTGAGTGTGCCGGGGGTCAGACAAATCAGCAGCGACAGCAGGGTTACTTCCCAATCCGACGTCAGCCCGGTCTGGTAAGCGAATATACCGGGACGCACGGCCAGTTTGGGCCGGATAATGTGCCGGATGACAGTGAAGCTGGAAACGACCAATTCTCTCAGGAACAATCCCAAGAGTTTCAGCACCGCCCACAACCGGCTCAAATACGTCCCTCCAGGCCAAAATTTACGGAAAACAAACAGCAGCAGCATCCCCAGCAGAAATCCGATCGTAAAGCGGGACCCTGACCAGTCGTTATGAAGGAACATCCATAAGAAAGCAATCAGCAGGTTCAGCAGCAATTGATAAGCCATCTTTTATCTACTCCTTCATTACAGCTTGAATATAAAGTGACGGGTCAGCCAGCACACTGCCTGCGTGCGACACGAAAGCATAGACCCCTTCCGATCCGATCCCCATAGCAATAAGGATAACGAGCAGCACCGAGGCGACCGCCATGCTTCCCGGCATACGAAGCTTGGCATTTTCGCGCGGCTCCTCGCCCCAAAACACCGTCCGGAAAATCCGGATCAGCGAATACAGCACGAGAAAACTGGAGGCGACCCCGATCAGCGGCAGCCAGAAAAAGCCGTCTTCAAAACCTCCCCGCACAAGCAGCACTTTGCCGGCAAACCCGCTGAGCGGCGGTACGCCGACCAGCGCCAGAGCGAGGATAAGGAACATCCATCCCAGCAGCGGATATTTCCGGATCAAGCCGCCGGTCTCCGTTAGCGACTCTGTTCCCGCCGCGCGAAAGATCATTCCGCCCAAAATGAACAGCAGCCCTTTGGCCACGATATCGTGCAGCAGATAAAAAACCGCGCCGTCCAGCGATTCTTTTGTTCCTACTGCCACTCCGAAGGCAATAAAACCGACGCTAATCACCACATTGTAATTCAGAATGCGCGGAATATCGCTGTAAGCTACCGCTCCGATACCGCCAAGGATCATGGTCGCCGCGGCCATCCAGCCAATCAGCGTATGCGTTACCTCAGGCTGATAGGGGAATATGAGTGTAAACGTACGGATGATGGCGTACAGCCCTACTTTGGTCAGCAGTGCCGCAAACACCGCACGGACGGCGGACGGCGGGGCGGCATACGAACCCGGCAGCCAGAAAAACAGCAGCAGCCCGGCTTTCAGCGCAAACACAATCAGGAACAGCACAGCGATAACATTCAGCACTCCCCCCTGCCCCAGCTCGCCAATCCGCTGGGAGAGATGCGCCATATTAAGCGTGCCGGCCGAAGCGTATAAATACGCCACTGAAGCTACGAATAACGTGGAAGATACAATGTTAATCAGGATGTATTTTAGCGTTTCACGAAGCTGGATTTTGGTACCGCCGAGTACGATTAACGCATAAGACGAAATCAGCATCACTTCAAAAAATACAAACAGGTTAAATATATCACCGGTCAAAAACGAACCGGTTACGCCGACCAGCAGAAACTGGTAGCAGGGATAGAAATACATGCGTTCCCGCTCCGTTCCAATGCTGGTGAACGCGTAAAACAGACAGGCGGCGCCGACAACCGAGGCGGCCAGCACAAGCAAAGCCGCAAACATATCCGCCACAAAAACAATGCCGTAAGGCGGCGCCCAGCCGCCCATATGCAGGGTCTGGATGCCATCCGTTTTCACTTTCCAGACCAGAAAAATGGCTGAAGCCGTCATAAGCAGCGAAGCGGCGCCGCCGATCCAGCGCTGTACCGCAATTTTATTTTTGAAGAACAACAGAAGTACCGCTGTAAGCAGCGGGATCAACACGGGAATCACCGGCAGGTTGCTCATTGCTTCTCTCCTTCCAGGTTCCCCATATCGTCGCTGCCGAGCGTCTGGTAAGCGCGGTAGGCAAGGACGAAAAAAAACGCCGTAACGCCAAAGCTGATGACAATAGAGGTCAAGATGAGCGCCTGCGGAAGCGGATCGACGTAGCTGTCCCCTTGCTCATTCAGCAGCGGAGCCGCTCCGCGCTTCAGCTTCGCCATCGTCATAAGCAGTAAATGGACGCCGTGCGTCAGCAGCGACGTGCCGAGAATGACGCGCAGCAGGCTTTTGGACAAAATGAGATAGACGCCGACCGAGAAGAGCAGGCCCACGGCCACACACATTACAAGTTCCATATCAAGCATCCCTCCCGATCGAATAGATGATAGTCATGGTGACGCCAATCACGGAGAGGTAAACCCCGAGATCAAACAATACGGCGGTCGCAAGCTCCGTATCTCCCATCACCGGCAGCTCGAAGTGGCCGAAGGCATGGCTGAGAAACGGCGCCTCAAACAGAAACGACCCCAGTCCAGTGAGCAGGGCGATTAGCAGCCCCGCCGCCGTCAGCAGCCGGAAGTTGACGGGCAGCGACCGGCGTACCGTGTCCATACCGAAAGCCATGGACAGCAGGATCAGTGCGGCGGAGGCCATCAACGCGCCGATAAAGCCGCCGCCCGGTTCATTGTGACCGGCGAAAAACAGATACAGCGAAAACGCGAGAATAATGACAATCACGATCCTCGACACGGTCTTTAGAATGACGTCATTGCTTTTCGGCCCAGCCTGTACCGGACCGCTCCCGGTTAGAGACAGCTTTCCGCCCGGCCGGTCCGGGTCCAGCTTCAGCCGGATCATTCCGTAGATAGCCACCGAGGCAATCCCCAGCACCATAATTTCAAACAGCGTATCGAATCCCCGGAAGTCAACCAGAATGACGTTAACTACATTTTTGCCGCCTGCCAGAGGGTAGCTTTCCTTCAGGAAGAAGTCTGCGATCGGTTCAAACGGGCTGCTGCCTACCGCCGCAAGCGCAAGCAGAGTCACCACGATCCCGACGCCGGCCGAAATGATGAAGTTGGACAGTTTGAAGCGCAGCTTGGCGACCTCGCGGCTTAAATGGGGCAGATGGCGGTAACAGAGCAGGAACAGCACAACCGACACCGTCTCCACAATCATCTGCGTCAAAGCCAAATCCGGAGCCCGGAACAGGACAAACAGCAAAGTCACCATATAGCCCACACCGCCGGTGAACAAAATCGCGACGACCCGCGAACGGGCAAACGGCACCGCGAATGCAGACAGCGCCATAACGATTACCACCAGCATTTCGTACAGCGAGACTGGAGCATAATTCTCCATCCCAAACGTTATGCCGGGCGTGATCACCAGCATTGTGCCAAGCGCGAGAATCAGGAACAAGAAAATGTACACCAGATAATCCCGGCTGGAACCGGTCATATACACACTGGTCAGCCGGTTGGCTCCCCGCCCGCCGGCCCGAAGCGTCCAATCGTACAGCCGGTTCAGTGAAATCCTGTCCGGGTTCTCGCGGTACATCGGTCCGCGCCGGCGGTAGCCCAGATACAGCAGCGTGCCAAGGACAACCACCCCGAGCGTCATAAAAATCTCCGCCGTCCAGCCGTGCCAAAACGAGATATGAACCTCAAAATGCTCTCCATGGGACAAGACACCAGGATGAATCGCGGCCAGCGCCGGTTCAATCAGCGATAACGAAAGCAGGTTCGGGAACAGGCCAAACACGATTGCCAGCGAAGCCAGCACAACCGGGGGCAGCAGCAATCCCAGCGGAGCCTCGTGCGGTTGGCGGTCCATTTTATCGAATTTAAATTTGCCTCCGAACGTCTGCAGAAGGAGAATCATGCTGTAGACAAAAGTGAACACGCTTGCCGTCCAAGCAATCACCGGAAACAGCACCGCCCAAGCCTCGGCTCCAAACGCCTCAAGATTGACGATGTTCAGCACTGCGGTGAAAAACATTTCTTTGCTCAAAAAGCCGTTAAACGGCGGCAGCCCTGTCATGGAAAAGGTGCCGATAAGCGCAATGGAGAACGTGACCGGCATCAGCGTCATCAGGCCGCCCAGCTTGCGGATATCCCTCGTATGAGTCTCATGATCGACAATGCCCACCACCATAAATAATGAACCTTTAAAAATAGCATGGTTGATGAGATGGAAAACCGCCGCGGTTGTCGCCTTGGTATAAAACACCGCTTCCGCACCGCCCGCAAACCAGTCCGCCGCGGAGCCGAGTCCAAACAGCGTCATCAGCAGGCCAAGCTGGCTGATCGTTGAATAAGCGAGCAGCGCTTTGAGGTCGGTCTGTTTGATGGCCTTAAAAGAGCCATACATCAAGGTGATGATACCCGTCAGTGACACGATCCAGAACCATTCGGCCTGGCCGCCGAATACGGGAGTAAAGCGGGCGACCAGATACAGGCCGGCTTTGACCATCGTTGCGGAGTGCAGATAAGCGCTGACCGGTGTCGGCGCCTCCATCGCATCCGGCAGCCAGATATGAAACGGAAACTGCGCCGACTTGGTGAATGCGCCCAGCAAAATCAGGATCATCGCCGGCAGGAATAAGGACTCTCCCGGCAGCTCGGCCGCCATGGCAATGATTTCGCGCAGGCTGAACGTGCCGGTCATTACGTAGAGCAGCAGGAAGCCGGCGAACATGGCGAGTCCTCCGAAGACGGTGATCAGCATCGACTTCAGCGCGCCATACCTTGAACGCTCCCGCCGATGCCAGAAAGCGATCAGCAGAAACGAAGACACGCTGGTCAGCTCCCAGAAGCCGTACAGCACCATCAGGTTATCGGAGAGCACAACGCCAAGCATAGCGCCCATAAACAGCAGCAGATACACATAAAAATGATGAACCGCTTCCTTACGCCGGTTCAGGTAAAAAATCGAATACAGCACGACCAGCGTACCGATCCCCGAAATCAGCAGCACAAAAAGCAGGCTGAGACCGTCGAGAACAAGGGAGATTTCAATCCCCAGCGACGGAATCCAGGCAAGTGTGGCCTCCTCCGGTCCTCCGGTACGGATTGCGGGCATTTTCAGCAGGAAATAAACAAACAGCGCCAGCGGTCCCGGCAGAACAAGCCAGCCGGTGTGCAGCTTGGGCAGAGCTTTGTAGCCTAAGGGAACGAGGGCGGCCAGCAAAAATGGAATTAAAATGGCTAGATGCAGTAGTGACAACCCTTCTCCTCCTTTTTTGTCGGGTAATAGTCGTTCATTCGGATGAAGATGGCATAGGGCAGCCCCGCCGCGCGCCGACGTCCTCCGCTTGCTTCGGAATACGTCGGCCTGAGGCAGGGATTCCCTGGAGCCGCGGACACTTTTTATTTCCGTCTTATAGCGGCTCCGCCAACTGGCCTTCCTCAATCTCCAGATAGCGGATGACGCCGTCCTTCTCCAGCTTGAACAACCCGTTATTGAATTCGGTGTGCAGTTCCCGGAAAAACATGCCTGGCAGCTCTTCGTCGCCTTCCGGTTCCTCCCTTAGCTCGTATCCGCCGTCCACCGGAACTAGGAAAGCCGGGACGCCTCTCTCATGCGTTTCTTCATGGCCGTCGGGTATGCGCGACACGGCAACAATATGCAGGTCCACCGCACCCACCTCATTCATCAGATCGTTGACAAAACTTCCTTTTGTAATTTCCTCCCAGCGCGTCTGTCCGGACTGCCCGATAATAATTTGGGTGACTTCCTGCTCCCGCGCCACATCGGCGATGGTTTCCGCCGTCTTTCTTCCGCCGCACCGCTCAACCCTGAATTCGGCTCCCGCCTCTTTGGCCAGCGCAAGCCAAGCCGTCCTGTACCGCTCCCGGCCCAGGTGAACCTCCGAGCCTTCCGATGGATCGACCGTGAGTACAATCAGCGGGCAGTCCAGCATTTGCGCAAGCTGAATCCCACGTTTGATCAGTCTCTCCCCGTGGGGACCGTAGTAGACACATACCATAATTTTTTCGCTGTTCAACCGTTTCGCCTCCAATTCGTTCGGAAGATTTCCTTAAAAAACGCAAAAAGAGCCCGCTGTTGGCAGGCTCCTCCGGTCAAAACAATATGCATTTAAGGTGATTATACCCATAAGCCAAAACGTTGTAAAGCTCCAGGCGCCTTTTCCTCTGCGCGAATGGAGAACACATTATTGGCGTATGACCGCTTCGCTAAAGGGGGATTACTGTGTTCATACAAGGAGGTGAATCCGCCCCGTGCTTAAGACCCGAATCATCGTCTGCTTCTCCGTCTGCCTTGCCTTAGTATGCGGCGGTTGGGCGCTAAATAACCATTGTTCCCCATATCGAGCCGATCCGGCGGACAGCATGGTAAGGGCGGCGGACAGGGACAGCGGCATCCGCTCCTTCACTCCGCGGGAATACGTCCGGGTTACCCGGCCAATCCGTCTCCTTCAGGCGGAATAATACCCGCGGCGCGGCGCTTCCCGATCAGATGGTTCAGCTTCTCGGAGCTGAGCAGCATCAGCAGCGCGTAAGCCGCCAGGAAATAAGGAAAAATACCGATCCCGGCATCGGAAGCGATCCACCCGAGCAGCGGAGGGAACAGCGTGGAGCCGGTGTAGGCGACGGCCATCTGGTAGCCCATGATTGCTCCGGACGCTTTTTTTCCGAACCGGGCCGGCGTTTCATGCAGCATGCACGGGAAAATGGGAGCAAACCCCAGTCCAATCAACACGAGCCCGATGGGCGACAGGCCGTCCGGGAGCGGAAGCAGCAGCAGCGCGGCCCCGGCAAGCGCGGCAGCCTGGCCGGTCCGGATCAGCGTCCGGTTGCCGATCCGTAAGGTAGCGAAGCCGGTCAGGAAGCGGCCGGCGGTGATGCCCGCATAATACAGCGACACCCAGCGCGCGGCTTGCCCGGGCTCCATCCCTCTCACGTTGACCAGGTAGCTCCCGCCCCAGAGGCCAACTGTGGTCTCCGCCGCGCAGTAAAACAAAAACGCCAGCAGCGCGTAGGAAACACCCGGGATGCGGAGCGGGCGCCCCCCCGTCTCTCCCGGCATCTCCTCCGGAGCCGCCGCGGCCGCCATTTCATGCGTTTGTCCGCCCGCGCGCCGCCACAGCGGCAGAGTCACGAGCAGGGCCGCGGCGAGCAGGAACTGGATGAGGGCCACTCCTGTATATCCGTCCCGCCAGGAATCTCGCGAATCGATAGCGTAAGACATGAGGATCGGACCCAAAGTAGCGCCAACGCCCCAAAAACAATGCAACCAGCTCATATGGTGAGCTTTATAGTTCAGCGAAACATAATGGTTCAGCCCCGAGTCGACCGCCCCCGCGCCGATTCCCAGCGGAACCGCCAGCAGAAACAGCCAGAACAGCGAAGGAGACAACCCCATCCCAAGCAGCGCCGAAGCCGTCAGCAGGCTGCTGATGAACGCGATTTTGCCGACGCCAAGCCGGTCCGTCAATTTTCCGCCTACCAAGCTGGACACAATGGTGCCTGCGGATACAATCATGCCGATCCAACCCGCCGAAGCAAGCGGCGCGTCCAAATCCCCGCGCATCACCGGCCACGCCGCTCCCAGCAGCGAGTCGGGCAGTCCAAGGCTGATAAACGCCAGATAAATCATAATTAATAAAAAAGTAGCCATTAACGACTAGTCCTCCCTATTCCTCTAAAAAATGAACCGGCCGGTCTCCGCCAGCCAGCATACGCTCCAGCGCAAGCCTTCTCAGCCCGCCCAGGTAATCCTCTTCCATCACCCGTACGCTGAGCGCTGGCAGGTGCTTCTCCGGAACAATCCGCGCGGCATGCTCACGGATGGCTTGAAGTGTGACGGCATCTGCATTTTCCTTAGAAAAAACCACGTCATGCGGATTCAGGATGGAAGCCAGCACGGCGACCAGCCTTCCCGCCGCGGCAATTCTCGGCTCACTGCCTGTCAGCCGGGGCGGCGTATCGCCCGCTCCTGCCGCTTCCCCGACACGGTCGTGAAAGTTTTCGTCACCGGACAGCGGCAGAAAGCCAATTTCACCGGCAAACAGCGTGCTTCCCCGGAGTACGCTGCCGCCAGCCACGATGCCCGCGCCCGGCCCGTTTGGCCCGATGTAGAGATACACCACGGTTCGATCGTCCCCCGCGTTTCCCGAATCCAGATAGCCGAGGGCGGCGGCGTTCATGTCATTTTCAACCACCGTCTCCAGGCCCAGCTTTCGTTCACAAAATCCCTTAAGGTATAGCCCGGCATAGGCGGCGTATCCCGGGATATAAAAAATCGTGCCGCCGTTCACCGAACCGGGAACCCCTACGGCAAGCGCAGCGGTATTCGGATAACGCGCCTTAACGGAGGCAAGCTGCTCCACCAGTTGGTCCGGTCCCCCGCGCAGCACACCCGGGAAGCGGAAGTGTTCTTTGATTTCCCCCGCCAGATTAAACACCGTGCAGATGGTCCGATCCGCTTCCAGATACACGGCCATCCCCAGCCGGTATTCCGGGTCAAGCGTGTAACGCAGCGCCCGCCGTCCGCCGCTGGACTGGTCAAGAACAGGGGGACGCAGTTCCCCCGCCTGCTCCATCCGCTCCAGCACCTTGCCCACCGTCGGGAAACTGATTCCCGTTCTGCCGCTGATTTCCGCTTTGGTCGCACTCCCCAGCTGCAGCAGCGTAAGCCGCACCTGTTCGGTGCCCTCATGTTTCATTTTTCACCGCTCCCCCTAGGCCGAGACACAATCGATGATACCGGTTCATGCAGGCTTGCAAAAGACTTTTTAAAACAGTTTAATAAGTCGGCGCACTTAGTGTACTTGATTACAGGTCATCGTGCAATACCTTAAGGCTGCTTCTTTTCGCTAAAGCGCCTACATCTTTTTATAAACCTTCCACTGCTCCTTCTTAGTGCTTCTTCTGGTCCCTTTGGTGCACCTGCTTAGGCGCCCCCTACTAAACCTCCTAAGGCCCTGCTTCTGCACCTCCAGAATTATCCGTCTTTCTTGGCGCTCCGGCGGTTTTTGCGCAGCAGCATGACACCAAACAGCAGAAGGGGCAGCAGAATTTGAAAGACGGGGGAGGACCATGTCACCACAACCGAAAGACCGATCCGGATAAACTCGGTATAAGTAGACGATAAGAAGGTCAACGCGAAAATCAGTCCACCGGCCGGGATTACCCAGTATCTGAAATTTTTCCCCGAGACCGACTGCAAACCGAGGACCGCTCCCAAAAAAAATGCCGCGACCTTGGCGCCAAGCCCGAGAAACAGAATGAGCACGAATAACACATCCGTCCGCTCCAGCACTTTCGCCACCTGAATAATTTGGACCACCTGCAGCAGCGGATAAGTGCTCCCGGCGGCAAGGGCCGGGCCGAGGATCAAAATGTTCAGCTGGTTGATCACAATCAGCAGCAGTGCGACGAGACTGTACCCCCATAGGACGCCCTTTTTCAACCGGGAGTTTTTGTGGACATATTTAAAAAACACCAAAAATAACACAAGTTGTCCAAATGGAAAAGAGATCATCTCCGGAATAGCGGTATCCAGCACCGGGAGAATTCCCTTTTCCAGCACGGGGGACAAAAACTCCCAGTGTACCATTCCAGTAATCATTATCAAAATAAGCAGCACGCCGTAGCCAATCGCGATTACCGGGATCAAAGCGGTACAGGCGAGAAACAGTACTTCGGCTCCATAGCGGACCGTGTTCGCAACCACTAGAATCGTGATTAGCATAATGATCAGCGTAGGCGTCTTGTCTAGAAGCGCCAGTGATGTCAGTTCGCCCAAATCCCGCAGATTTCGGGAGGCTTCATAAATGAAGTAACAGGTAAACAGCAGCGATACAAAATTTCCAGGGAGCTTGCCCAGATAATGACGGCTAATTTCATATAGATCCTTATCCGGTTCCATCGTATAAATCCGGAGATACATGAGCAGCAGCAGCAGCCCGGCGAGGGCCCCAATCAGCATGGCTAACCAAGCATCTCTGCCTGCCTTGGCGCCGAGCAGGAACAGCGTTGTGCTTCCGATTTCAAAAAGGACCATCGTAAGAATCAGACTCGAATTTTTCGTCGAATATTTATCCATGCCGTTTGTCCCTCCCCGCCGCTTGGATTGGCTATTGCTCTTCCGTCGATTTTTTTATGGATCCGAAGGACTTCTGCATAAATCCCGGCCTTTTAATCGTCGCTTTGGCGGCCACATCCAGTTCTAACCGACCCAGTTCGTCTTCCCAACCTTCTTTCAGCTTGGCCCAATCCTTTGGATATTTCCGGTGGATGCGATCCGCAAATCCAGCCAAATCCAGCTTTTCCCGCTGAACCACAGCCCAGCCGGTACGAACCTGCTGTTCTACTGTCTTGGCGATTTCCTTTTCCATGTCATGAATTACCCGCGGGTCGCTCAAATCTTTTCCAGTGACTGTCTCCGTCAAAATCCCCTGCAGCTTGACCCGGATACGCATGGTGAAGCGATCCCCTTTTTTGACTGGCGTTATCTTGGCGGAAGCGGAAGTGATTCGAAAGGAAGAAGCTTTGCCAGCTTGAGCCCCTTCCATGGGAAAGCTGACCACGCTTCCGTGCACCTTGCCCCGCATCCAGGTCAAGCCGTAGCTCTCTTCTCTATTGGCGAAACCAACAAGCCGGTCCTCCCGGAACAGGGCAAGCTTAACCAGCCTCAGCTTTACGGGAGGAGAAGTAACCTGCGTAGCTTCGGTACTCTCCAGCTTCTCGGGCTTGTCTCCTTCGGTATCGCCCGACAGTGCAATTACCGGGATGACATTTGTTTTGGCATCCGAAGTCAACCCCATCGCAAAATCGTAGATCGAAACCACAGGAAAGATGGAGGCGTTTCGCTCCTCCTGCCGTAAAATTTCGGCGATTGCCAAGCCGGGGAGTTTTTCGGGCGGTACTAGCTTCTTCAGCGTTTCGCTGGCTCTCCCTTCCGTAATTAACATAAGAACCGTCTCACGTGTCTCAACCTTGCGCAGGTACAGGTCGATTAGTTCCGCAACCCCTTCTCTTGCCGCCCGATCGCCGATGACCACCGCGTTGTTATGGGCAATAAACAGGCGCCGGGGGTTCTCCAGATTGGTTAAATTGTTTGCTTTTTCTATCGCTTCCGCCTTGGTGGAAAAGACATGGACCGCCGCCTGGCTGGAACCGCTGGAGGCCCCGCCGGAGCTCGAAGCCATCGCCGAAGGCACAATGACCTGATAGGTGACCGTCCAGTCCTTGCCTACCCGGTCAATTCCTGTCGCGGCCGTAATCCCGATTTCGTTCAGCTCGGTCCGGTTCCAGCAGCCGGTCAGCAGGATCAACATAACCATCGGCAGCAGGATCGCCACCAATTTTTGAATTCTGTTTCGCATGGCTCCTCCTTACTCCGATTCATCCTTGACACGTTTGGCGAAATCCTGTCTTGTATCCGGCTCGGGGACGGCTTGGCGGATCAGGTTATCCTTCGCGTACATGCCCGGCCGCCGCTTCATCTTCCACCAGGGCACGCGAATCAGAAAATCCTTCATCGCCGATAGATCCATCGGCGCAAGCGGAATCATGTAAGGCACGCCAAACGACCGAATCGAAACCAAATGCACAAGCAGTGGGATGGCACCCGCAAGAATACCGTACAAGCCCAGCGTACCGGCAAGAAACATGAACAAAAAACGCAGCAGCCGGACTGCCGACGCCATATTGATGGCCGGCAGCACAAAATTGGAAATTGCCGTAAACGAAACGACGATAACCATGGCCGCGGAAACCAATCCGGCCTGCACCGCGGCCTGCCCCAACACGAGTGCGCCGACAATGGAGATTGCCGGTCCAATGGCCCGGGGCATCCGGACGCCCGCTTCGCGGATAATCTCGAAGGTAAACTCCATGACTAGCGCCTCCAGCACCGCCGGAAGCGGCGTCCCTTCCCGCTGCGCCGCGATACTGATCAACAGCGTGGTCGGCAGCATCTCCTGATGGAATGTGGTTACGGCGATATAAAGTGAGGGCAGCAGCATCGCCACAAGAAAAGAAAAAAAGCGTACCATCCGCAAAAACGACGAGATATCGTACCGCTGGTAGTAATCTTCACTGGAATTAAAAAATTTAAAAAATGTCACCGGAGCCACCAGCGCAAACGGTGTCCCGTCGACCAAAATGCCGACCAGCCCTTCCAGCATGCCAGCCGCCACCGTATCGGGACGTTCGGTACTGAAGATTGTCGGAAACGGTGTGTAAACTCCGTCCTGTATAAACTCTTCAATATATCCGCTTTCCAGAATACTGTCCGTATCAATAGCATCCAGCCGGGCGGAAATTTCCTGGACGGCCGCGGGGTCGGCGACCCCTTCAATATAAGTCATCGCCACCCGGGTTTGGGTGTACCGTCCGATTGTTTTTTCGGAGATGCAAAAATCGGCAGAACGGATTTTACGCCGGAGCAGCGATAAATTTGTGGACAAATCTTCCGTAAACCCTTCCTTTGGCCCCCGGATGACCGTCTGGGAGGTCGGCTCCTCTACCGAGCGCCGTACGCCGCCCGGCAAAGAAGCAGTAAACGCCCCAGGGAAACCGTCCATCATTAACGCCGTTTTTCCGGCCAAAATCGAATTCACCAGCTCATGTTCGGTGTAGACTGCCTTGATTCCGTCGACTGGCAGGTGTTCAATGATACGCTGCGCCGCTTCCTCCGAAGCGGTTGCTTGTTTCAGTCCCGCCTCGATCCAATGTTGGGTTAGCTTGATGACCTGCTTCGCATCAACGAGCCCGTCAATAAAGGCAACCGCAAGGCGAACTGGAGCTTCTGGGGTCTCGCCAACCTTCTTCAACATAAAATCCGGACTGCCTCCCAGCGCCCGGTTTAAATAATCGACGGTTTGGGACAATTCCGGCGTTATTGGTTTACCTTCGGGCTTCGGCTGCGCCTTCTGATTTTGCTGCGGCTGCCGGTCCTTGCCGTGCTGGCGGCTCCCGTTGGAGCTGCCGGACGAATCGGCTTCGTGTTGAAGGTTCAAAAAAGGAAAAATGGCAGCAACCCATCGTTTAAACATCATCCGGCCTCCTCTTTTTTCCTATCGTTCCATTCCAGCTTGCCGTTTATGCATGATCGACTACAGGTCCGGTCATATTATGGCTATTCAAAATATAAGCGAGGTTCACGATCATGCCACTGACGCCAAGTCTGTATCACCGCTTTGTCCGGCCCAGACGGTTTACCGAAAAATATATTCACAGCCACATCCGTCATCGCTTTCAATTAGAACGGAAATTTGTTCTCGATTTCGGCTCGGGGACAGGCGCAAACTGTGTGCTCACCGAACCCGACTGTTATTTGGGAGTTGAACCAGACGCAGGGCGGGTCGGATTTGCCAGCCGCCTGTACCCGGGGTACACGTTTCAAAAGTTTGATCATGAACGCCTTCCCACAGAAGACCAAAGTGTCGACTATGTTCTGATTGTCGCCGTACTCCATCATATTGAAGACCGTCTGATTCTCTCTTACCTCAAGGAGTTTAAGCGGGTGCTGAAGCCGGAAGGTCAAATTCTGATTCTGGAGCCTTATCTCTGCCCTGAAACACCCGTCCGCAATCGGCTTATGATGTGGTATGACGATGGACAGCATATGCGTGATCAAGCAGGATATTTTCAATTGTTTCAACCAGAATATCACTGCAAACTGCTCAATACATTTACTAAAGGGTGGATATATCACGAATTGTTCTTTACGGCCATTCCCATCTAGCATGAAGGATAAACTGCAAAAGAAGCCCAACAAGAAAAATAGTGTCGTGGAAAACGCAAAAAACCGGCAGAGCAAGAGGAATACTCTTCCCATCCGGTTTTTTTAGCATAAAACTAATCTGCTGCCCGTCAAGCAGCAAACAGCAAGCGGCTGACCAGCCGTGAGTCCGCAAAACAAACATGCTTACCTTACAGGACGATCTATTCTAAGAATGCCTCCGCTTCTTACTGTACGCTCAAATTATCCCAGTTCGTCTGGAACTGATCCAGCATCTGCTCCTTCGTAAGCTGTCCGCCCAAATACGCCTGGATGCTGCTGTACAGCTCGTTCGGCATCCCGTTTGGCAGTCTCGACCAGTTCCAGCTCAGCGCTTTGCCTGCATCCGTATACGCCAGCACTTCGGCGCCGAGCGGTCCCATTTCTGCTTCGGTCGCTTTGATGCTGTCGAGCGCAGGAATGAACTGGAATTCCTTTGTGATAAACTTTTTCCCTGTATCAGAGGTAACAAGCCATTCCAGGAACAGCTTTGCCTCCTCTTTTACCGGAGAGTTTTTGTTGATGACCCAATTGTTGGGCACTCCGACGTACAGCTGGTCATTATCCTCTGCCGTATCGTCGATGGGCATCGGCAGGATGCCGAGGTTCAAATCCGGATTGATCCCGTCAAGCTGCGGCTGGGTCCAGTTGCCCTGCTGCATCATTGCGGCTTCGCCGTTCGCAAATAGGGTCACCTGCGCGTTGTAGTCGGTGGACAGCGGATTGTTATTCCCGTAATCCATCGTTACATCCAGCAGATCCACCCACTTGTCAAAAATCTCGTTATTCCGGAACTTCTCCGTCCCTTCGGTGAGGCCGGTAATAAACGCTTCCGGATCAGGCTGCTGGGCAAACGCCACATTGACATTATGGTTGCCGAGCACAAACCATTCCTGATAGCCATTGGCAAACGGGATAATTCCCGCTGCTTTCAGCTTTTCGGCCGCTTCGCGCAGCTGAGTCAAAGTCACCGGTTTGTCCGTAATGCCCGCCTGCTTAAACAAATCTTTATTATAGATAAAACCGTAGCCCTCCAGGTTCATCGGCATGCCGTACAGCTTGCCGTCAACGGTCATTTGCTCAGCCGCCAGTTCTTTCACATCGCCGGCCCAGGGCTCTCCGGACAGATCCTCCAGATACTCGAGCCACATGTCGCGCTCCCGGTTACCGCCGATGGTGAAAATATCCGGCTCATCCCCCGAAGAGAACTTCGCCCGCAGCGAGGCGCCGTAGTCGGTCCCGCCTCCCACGCTCTGAATGTCCAGCTGAATTTCCGGGTGCTCTTTTTCAAACTCCGTTTTCAGCCGGGCGAGCGGCTCTGAAATTTCGACTTTGAACTGGTAAATATGCACCGTCTTTTTGCCTTCGGCCTCCGCGCCGCCGCCTCCGCAACCCGCCGCCACGGCGGCCATCAGCAGCAGCAGTACAAGGAGAAGACCGGTCCGTTTCGGATTGCTCATACTCCCCTCTCCTCTCTTTTGTAACGTTATCCGTACTCAGCCTTTAACCGATCCCTGCGCGATCCCCTCGATGATGTATTTCTGCATGGCCAGGAAAAAAATAACGACAGGCAAAATCCCCAGCACCAGACCCGGCAGCGCCAGGTCCCATTGTTTGGTGAACTGGCCGAAAAAGGCGTAAATGGCGATCGGAATCGTCCGCAGCTCCGGACTTTGCAGAATAAGCGAAGGCATCAGATAGTCATTCCAGATCCACAGCGTGTTCAGAATGATGACGGTAACGATGATCGGCTGCATCAGCGGCAGCACAACCCGGAAGAAGGTGCCGTATGGGCTGCTCCCGTCCACCCTGGCAGCTTCCTCAATATCCAGCGGTACCGACTTCACGAAACCATGGAACAAAAAGACGGTCATCGGCGCGCCAAATCCGAGATAAGCCAGAATGAGACCGGCGGAGGTATCCATCAGTCCAAGCCCGCTGACCACCTGGACAAGCGGAATCATAATCGCTTGAAACGGGATCACCATGGCCGCAACCAGCGTCACATACAACAGGCGGTTGAAGCGGATGTTGTTGCGCACCATTTTGTAAGCACACATAGAGCATAAAAAAGCAAGCAGCACGTTGCTGACCACCGTAATCAGCAGGGAATTCAGGAAGGCGCCCGGAAAAGAGGTTTCCTTCCAGGCGGCAGCGTAGTTGCTCCACTGCAGCGCGCCCGGCAGTGCGGCGGAATCGGATAGAATCTCACCATAACTTTTGACGGAGTTCACAAGCAGGAAATAAAACGGCACCAGAAACACCAGCGACAGCAGCACAACCACAATCTCCGTTATAAGTTTTGGCAGGGTGTATTTGGCGGTGTTCTCCATTACAGCTCCACCTCCCTTTTCTTTGTGGCCCGTACTTGCAGCAGGGAAATGATCGCCACGATGACAAAAAAGACCATCGCTTTCGCCGATCCCATCCCGAACCGGCTGATCGTATACGCTTCATTGTAGATATTCAGCGCTACGGATTCCGTCGCTTTAAACGGGCCGCCTTTCGTCAAGGACAGGTTTAGATCAAACAGCTTAAACGACCAGGAGATAGACAAAAACAGACAAACGGTTACGGCAGGCATCACGAGCGGAATTGTTACATGACGCAAAATTTGAAAACGTCCCGCTCCATCCACCTTCGAGGCTTCGATCAGCCCCTTCGGCACATTGTTGAGCGCGGAGATATAAATGACCATCAGATAACCGGCGTTCTGCCAGACGAACACAATGACAATCGACCAAAACGCGGTCGGCTCCGTGCCCAGCCAAGGCAGGTTGAAGAACGACCAGCCGGTCGCCTGGCCGATGGAAGCAAAGCCTCTGACAAAAATAAACTGCCAGATAAAGCCAAGCAGCAGCCCGCCGATCACATGGGGAACAAAAAATACGGTCCGCATTACATTACGGGTATACAGCTTGCGGGTCAGCACATAAGCGAGCGCAAAGCCGAGGAGGTTCGTCAGCACAAGTCCAAAAACGGTGAATTTGGCCGTGAACCAAAAGGAATGCAGAAAAGACGGGTCTTTGGTGAAGATATGAATGTAGTTTCTCAGCCCCGACCAGCCGACATGGCTGGAGATTCCGTTCCAGCTGGTAAACGAATAATACAGCCCCAGAAAGAACGGAACGAGCACCATGACGGCAAAAAATAAAGCGGTAGGTCCTACGAATATCCATTGCTGCGTACGTCTGGATCGTTTGTTTGTGTCCACCGTTCCTCACCCCTTTCCAAAGTGTCACCATGGCATTTAATAACCGGATGAGGGATTAGTTGAATCGTGAATTACAGGTTTTACCAGTTATATTGTAAGCGTTATCCAAAAATCCATTTTCTTTTTGTTGCAAATACAACATGATAAGTGTACTATTTTGTTATCATTCTTGAAGCAAAGCCTTGTAGACAAATGGCGGGGGAAACGAGATGCCGCATCAATGAAATACGGGCAGCGAAACGGGAGGACAACAAACATGACGATCAAAATCGAACGGTGTACAGCTGAAGATCTCGGATTTCTTCAGGAGATCAGCATTGAAACCTTTACGGAGACATTTCAAGATCAAAACACGGCTGAAAATATGAACGCCTACTTGGAAAAAGCGTTTCAGTGGAACCAATTGGAAAAAGAAGTGCAGCATCCTCACTCCGCCTTCTATTTTATTTATGCCGGCGAAGAAATTGCCGGATATTTAAAGGTTAATACCGGTGAGGCGCAATCCGAAGCCATGGGCGGGAATACGCTTGAAATCGAGCGGATCTATATCAGGAAAAAATACCACAAACAAGGTCTCGGCAAATTCCTTATGCATAAAGCCATAGAAATCGCACAGGAACAAAATAAAACAAGCATCTGGCTGGGAGTCTGGGAAAAAAACATAGGCGCGCTGAACTTTTATAGCAAAATGGGGTTTGTTCAAACCGGAGTCCATTCCTTCTATATGGGTGACGAGCAGCAAACCGATCTGATTATGACTAAAACGCTTGTATAGGCGGTCTCCGAAAGTTGTCCAGCTAGCAGGAAGCAAGTTCAATAAGCGGTGGAAGTTCAGGATTGTTCCGATAACTGCTGCCTTTTATTGCTGAGGGGTCTGCTGCTTACTCCAAGCCATTTAAACCTCTTAGATTATAGGAAATATCTATTCATTCGATTCTTTATATATATTTCACCTATCGAAAAGGTTGTGCAACAATAGAGAAACCTGGAAATGAAGAGGAATGAAAATGACATCCGAACAACGCTGGAAGCCGGAAGTGGATGAAGACAAAATGGCGTTTGTCTCCCAGTACGGCAAAGACGTAATCGGCTTGCTTCAGCCGCAGCCCGGTGAACGGATCATCGGTTTGGGTGCGGAACGGGAGATTTGACATTCGAAATTTCACGCAGCGGTGCGGAAGTCACTTGCCGAAAGTATTTTTATAAACCCTGACTGGCCCGGCAAAAGAGCGCCTCTATGAGCGAATCGCGACGGAAGCACGGAACGAACTGTTCAAGAACGGCTGAACGAAATTACGACTCTGGTAGGGAAGAAATGCTCCACCCTAATACAAAGTCAACACCAGCACTGGATCTCCGGTTTGCCCACTGATTTCAAGCCGTATCTGCCGATCTCGGCCTGCGAAAGTTGAGTTAATAAAAGCAGCGTGAACCAAGACTTGATAACCAATGTCTTGGTTCACGCTGTTGTCGTTGAACGAACTGGAACGAATCCTCTACTATGACACACCCGCAGCGGATTACCACCGAACGCTATACCGAGGTCTTTCCGGACCCAGAGGACGTTATCTCTGAAATTCCTAGGCTTTTCGGTTGCCTTGCGGACTCCAGATCCGTTATTCGTGCCGAAAACATCTAAACGATGAATTTTCCTCGTAAATAAGGGAATCTGAGTCCGTCTCTTTGCCAAAACGCTGAATAATCAGCAAATAGGGTACCCTGAGTCCGGCAAGAAAGTCGCAGGGGAGGTCAATGTTGAGCTGCCTCAAAAGGCCCCTTTAGTTTGGAAAAGCAAGACTGTGTTCAGGCAGGGAATGTTGCTGTAACCTAGATTTACGCACCTTTCTTGTTGGCATGGTTGGTCGCACTACCATGATCCCTAACAAGTGAGGTGTTTCGTATTATTAGGTCAGCCAGAGATTTCTGGTTGGCCTATTTTTATAACTGTTTTACGATGGTGGTAACCGGGAGAACGAAGGTGTTTTAGGAGACAAAGATCCCGCACAAAAAACGGTTCTCCCACTACCTTCCAACGACCATGTTTGAGCTGGTTGAGGCTATGACCTCGTATCACAACGGCTCCGGCAGGAAGCACCGCCACGCAGAGCGGCATTACCTTAAGCCTTGGCAAATCTTTTTATGACGGTAATTTGATTGAAATCCAGGTAAGACGCAGCGGCAAAAACCTGACCGGAGGCTTGACAGACAGCCGGTTTGATGAAGCATCAGGCCGGTTGGTGCGGGAAAAAGGATCGGTTCGGGACTTTGAGGTGCTGCTGAACGGCAAGCCCATCTACGCTAACAGCGCTTCGGCGCTGTCCAGCCAACCTTCTGCGTTAAGTCCCGGGGCGAGCAGCGACACAGCAATCTTCCGCATATCGGACGCCTCCTGGCTGGGACCCAAGCTGGCCGCTCTGCCGGATAAGGTGCGGGTAACACTAAAGATCAGCCTGGAAGGCATTCAAAAGCCTTATGAGCTGGAGGTTTCGCTCCGAAAACAGGTCAGCAAGCCAACGGTGCCCAATGTCTCGAAACGCGATGGAACGCTTACGGTAACGGCAGCCAAAGTGAACCGGACCGCCACATCGGTCCGACTGCAGCTGATCATGAAGCAGTTCAAACCCCAGTCCCAGCTGATGTTCGATTTTTATGACGATAAAGGCAGGCCGGTTGAAGTGCTGACGAGCTGGGGAACCGACCAGAGAGGCTGCGCAGCTGGCGGAATCAGCATGGTGGAAGGAACTGACGCTCGAGGAACATGTCGCCAAATATAACAAAAATGGTGATTACTATTATGACGTCATCCTGGAACCGCTGGATACCAATGTCAAGTCAGTAACACTAAAACCGTTTACTCCCGCTTTTGAGAAACCTGGCGCAACAACAGGTGCGTACAAGCTGGATGCAAACGGCGATCTGGTTAAAAAACCGGTCAAAGCACTGGAGATGAAAATTCCCGTGCGGTAGCTGTACTTAAATCCAAACAATTCAGGCCAAGCCCCTAGCAGGGTCCTTGGCCTGATTCCGCAACTCCAAAATCACGGGTTCTCCATCCACCGCTTCAGCTCGGCATAATCCGTGATTTCGCCCAGTACCGTCTTTTGGACCCCGCCCTCTTTATCGATAACAAAGGTGGCGGGCAGGGCGCTGATCCCATACGCTGCTGATATCCTGCCTGTCACGTCAATCATTACGGGAAAGGAAAATTTCTGTTCCTGCATAAACTCCGAAACGGTGCCTTTTGCTTCTCCAACGTTAACGAACAAAACCTCCGCCTCTTCCCCGGAGGAAGCATGCAGCTCGTTCAGCAATGGCATCTCACGGACACACGGTTTGCACCAGGACGCCCAGAAGTTGATCAATACCGTCTGCCCCCGGTAATCCGCGAGACGGACCTTCACTCCATCAAGTGTGACCGCTTCAAAGGAGGGAGCGGGAGAACTGGCGGCGGCGGTTCCGGCTGGCCGGTCCTCTTCCCGGCTGTTGTGCCAGATCACCCACAGGACTGCCGCCAATGCGGCGACGGCAATCAGCAGCGCAGCAGTACGACGCAGCCGGACGCTTAGACTAGATGAGTTCATACGAAACCCAGACTGCGGTTAAACGCAGCGTTAAGGGAGCCATACGCGCTGCGGATATCTCCGGTACGTCCGGAGCCTACATTCCGTCCATTGTTCATAAACACAAGAGAATCTGCCGCCTGGTCCGCGATGTCCAATTGATGTGTGGAAAAAATCACCGTCTGTCCCTCCTTCTTGATCCCCTGCAGCAGGTTGACGAATTCGCTCATCCAATACGGGTCTAGCCCGTTCGTCGGCTCATCCATAATAAGAAGCGGCGGCTCGGCCAGCAACGCCTGGGCGAACAGAATCCGCTGCCGCATCCCTTTGGAGAAGGTGCTGACAAGACTTTTTTTCTTGCTTTCCAGACCCACAAGCGTCAGCATCTCTTCCACCCGGTTTTTCCGGTTGGGGATTTTTCGCAGGGCCGCCCAAAACGACAATACCTCTTCTGCTGTGAGTCCCTGGTTAAATTGGTAATCATCAGGCATGTATCCGATCAGCTGCGAAAACGGCTTACGCGCGTGTTTCCACTGCAGTCCCCCGACCGTAATTTCGCCGGAAGTAGGCTGCATGATACCGGCCAGCATCCGCAGCACGGTACTTTTCCCGGCCCCATTGCCGCCGCAGAGGGCAAGCACGCTGCCTGACGGAATCTCAAAGCGGATTCCTTCCACCAGTGTCTGCTTCCCGATCACCTTGGTGACGTCCTTTACCTGCACGAGCGGCTCATCCACGCAACCGTCCCCTTTCCCATATCCAATACACGGCGAAAAGCGCAATCGCCGTCCAGCCCAGACACACGCCCGCAAACCAAAGTCCGCCGGCGGGCTGCCGGATCCACTCCACCCATTGATAGTACTCCGGACCAAGCACGGAGCCGCCGCCCAGCTTGACCACTACAAACAGCCGCACCAGCTCGGCGGGATTCAGCAGGGTCAAAGCGGCCAGCACCGGCTTAACCCACAAGTACGGCAGCAGACCCAGAACCGCGATCAGAAACGTAGGCCAGCCGATGACCGCAAAAAACCAGACCGACACGGAGACGGTCAACGCCTGCCAACGGTTGCGGGACAACGATCCGATCAGCAGGGCCAACGTCAGGAACAGCAGAACAAGCCCTGCGGAAAAAGCCAAAAAAAGAAAATAAGTCGGCGCATCAAAATGTATACCGGCCAGCCCGCTGACCAATCCCATAAGGCCGTAGCCAAAAGCCACAATAACCAGAAGTACGACGGCAAGACCTGCGTATTTTCCCAAAATTAATGATAAGGTCCCAAGCGGGTAAGCAGATAGCAGCTGCCAGCTGCCTTCTTCTTTCTCCGAAGTGAGCGAAAACGAGCCGAGGAATAAAGTCATCAGCGGGAGCAGATACAAGATCAGGTTTAACATGGAGCCGGTGACCGAAGTGTACCCTTGAACGATGTTTTGCGAGTTGATCAGCAGCAGACCCAGGCTAAACAAACTGAACAACATCAAAAAAGAGTAAGCCCACGGGTTGCGGAAACCCATTTTCAGCTCTCTCCGCGCAACATGCAGCGTATCGGACATCGCCCTACCGGTCCGTTTCTTTATGGCTCGTCATACCGTCCTGTCCGGACGAAGGCTCCTGCGTGTGACTGTTCCCGCCGTGCGCATCTTTATGCTCTGCCGTCTGGCCCGCTTCACCCTGCTTGTCCTCATGCTCATGGCTATCCCCCTCTTCGCCATGCGACCCCATATTCATCATGTCTGTATTTTGCTTCCACTCGTGGTTTTCCAGCTCTTCCGCAGTCATAACGGTGCCGACTCCCTGTTCCCTGACAAACGCCTCGGCCGAAGACTCATCCTTAAAGCTGATTACGCCATAAGCCATCGGGGTGCGCAGCGATGCGTCGTAGACATAGGCCGCCTGCTTATATTCAATCCATTCCTTGTCGTTATAATCACGGACGAAATCCATTCCAATGTTACCGGTGCCGTTTTGCTGCTTCCACTCATTCATACATCCGATATCGTCGAATTTATAGTTTTTGCCGTCCTTCGTCGTCAGCTGTGTCGCAAAAGCATCGTCCTTCACCTGCATATTGCAGATCACGCACACGTCCACCTCTTCGTTAATCGCCTGAGGCTCATATTTTTTTGCGCCGCCGCAGGCCGTCATCACGGCCAACAACCCCAGCAGCACAAGAACAGGAACCGCTCGTTTGTTCATGAATGACATTCCCCGTATACTCATGACCGGAATACCCCCAGATATAAAATGGTTACCACAGACAAAAACACCAGTACAAATCCGGCCACCATCACTGGCCCTTGTCTTCCGCCTTGAACCCCGTTTTCACCGGCAGCGGCCGTTTCAAATTCCGGCTGCAGCAGCGGAGCAGGATCAGCGGACCACTGTGTTTTGCCTTCCTGAAACAAGTCACTTAAAAACGTGATCCCCGGAGACTGAAAAAGCAGCTGATACGCGGAGTTCCTGGCGACCAGATGCTGGTAAAACGGGTTGATCGCATAAGGCAGCTCGCTGACGCCGTCGCCTGTCAGATCCAGCCCCTGAAACGAATCCCAATAATTGCCGCTCATCTCGTTGTTCCGGCTGCCTGCGGCCTCCGCGTCCATCACATTTGCAATAAATCCATTGTGCTGAAACCGGTTATCTTCCGCATCTTCAAACTGGACGCCGATATAGTTCCGCAGCACGGTATTGCCCCATAAAGCATTGCCGGAGGATTGCTGCATGAAGATTCCCACCCGGTTACCTTCCACCAGGTTTCCGTGTATACGCGAAGTCTTCACATCATAGAGCAGAATTCCTTGAGAATGCACATTCCGGCTCTGCTTGCGAAAAGAGTTCCCGGATACCGTCACATCGGTTACCCCCATCACCATGGCTCCGGTGATATTGTACTCTCCGATGTTGTTGGTAACCTTCGATCCGTCGATGTACATACAGTGGATCCCGTAGCGAGAGTAATACAGACGGTTCCCGTCAATCACCGCATTCCGGCTTTTCTCCAGATAGATGCCGTCGCGGAGCAGCGTAATTTCGTTCCCGGCAATTCGGACGCCGTCCGATTCATACAAGTCGATACCGTTGCCCCGGATACCCGGAGCCGTCCCTGCCGGGACAGTATAGCGGATTTTGTTGTTTTCAATCACGCCGCTATCGGCTTCCCGAAGCATAATGCCGTAACCGGCGCTAAGAACGGCCAGTCCCTTCACCGACACCCGGGCTGCTTCAACACGGACCGCCGCCGCTTCGCCGCCGTTGTCCTGCCGAATGTTCAGGTCCTGCAGACTGACGCCTTCCCCCCGGATCAGAATGACCGCTCCGGAGGAATCGTTTTGCCCCTGCACCAGCGTTGCTTTTCCGCCCCCGTCCAAGGTTAGTTTTTTGTCAATCCGGACAGGTCCCGTATAAGTACCAGGCTGCAGCAGAAGCGTCTCTCCGTATGGCGCCGCGTCAATAATGGGCTGCAGCGGAACGGCATCCGTCCGGGCACCGGCGCGGGTCACGTTCCAGCAGCAGACGAACACGATCCAGGCCGCTGCGGACAGGGCCAAAATTCGGCCAAAGGATGTCCCTTTGTTCCGCGTACACATCCGTATAGTTGTGGACATTCTTCACCTCCTTTGCGATCATCCTTTTTATCCCGCAAATACGCTATTAGTGTAAAGAAAAGCCGGTGGGCTGCCTATAGCCCCTTGTAGCTATGCCGCCGGAGAGAATGTGTCGGATTTGTGAGGTATGTCACATCGCTTGGAATGGCCGCTGTTCCGGCTCCCGAAGCAGTTTCCTGGGTCCCGTACAAAAAAAAGACTTGTTACGAACGATAGTCGTCCGCAACAAGCCCTTGTTCAACAGCGTAACGGGTTAGCTGTACGCGATTCTGAAGCTGCAGCTTATGCAATATATTTTTGAGATGATTTTTGACCGTATACTCCGATATACCGTAATTCTCGGCAATTTCTTTGTTGGTCCGGCCTGCCGCTACCCCTTTTAAAATATCCAGTTCTCTTGCGGTCAAAGGGACTTGAGACTCCTTTTTGGCACTTAAAGACACCTCGTTTAAAATCTGATAAGCCACTTCCCGGCTTAAGGAAGCTTCCTCATTAACTATCGAGTGCAGATATTCCAGCCATGTAGAGGGCGCGAGATTTTTTAAAAGGTAACCTTGTGCGCCGCGCTTTAACGCATCCAGCAGGTAGAGAAGATCATCCGAGACCGTAATCATCACAATTTTTACGTAGGGAAACATCAGTTTAATCCGCTGGGTGGCTTCAAGGCCGTCCATTTCAGGCATCTGAATGTCCATCAAAATCAAGTCCGGGAGCCACTGCGCTGTGAATTCCACCGCTTCCTTCCCATTCTCCACAACGCCAACCACTTCAAAGCTTGGATCGAGAGCAAGGATATCACAGATGGCCTCCCTGGCATGCGCATGGTCATCCACCACCAGAACCCGGGTGTGTGTCATGTTCTTCCGTCCTCCTTTGTCCATTCAACAACGGTATATCCGTGCTCCCGCCGCAGCTCCATCCTCCAGTTCATAGCTTCAGCCCGTTCCTTCATAATCCGGAGGCCATAACGGTCCTTGTAAGATTCGGAAGGCACCGCAAACCCTTTCCCGTTGTCTTTTACCGTCACCTTCCAGCATCTGCCGTCCCCTTCTCCTGTGATCCAGCCTTGTGTCCCGCCCGAGTGCTTCTCCATATTAACGACCGCCTCGCGGATGCAGGCAAGCAGCTCCACCTTCTCTTTGGCTAACAGGGCTGTTTCAGGGATCGACCACGCAACGGCTATCTCCAGCGGGATCTCCTGCACCATCTTGTTCAGCTTAAAATGCATGGTTTCCTGCATAAGTCCGGCATTCGGCACCACAGGTTCATATTTTAAATCTTTGATTGCCTGGCGGACGTAACGGTTGACTTCATGTACGATTTTGCGAATTTGATCCATGTTCCGCTGACGTTCCTGCTCTCCCGCCTGCCCTTCCAGCTTATCCACTTTGACCGACAGCAAAAACAGCGACTGCGCAATCCCGTCATGCAGCTCATTGGCAAGCCGTCCTCTGGCTTCCAGCGCGGCTGTTGCCGCACGCTCAGACTCCAGCTCTTGTTGTATCCGTTCCATGATCCGGAACAGCTTGTTCAGCAGGGTGATACTGACCAGATAGACGATGACCGGAGTAAGCCAATTGCCTGCGGTCATGGAGATATAGGGCAGCAAAAATTGGTGTCTGACATATTCCCATATGCCTACAGTAAGAGTGGGGATCAATAAAATCATCCACTTGATTTGTTTATAAGTCATGCCCGAAACCTCCGGAAAGATTAAATTTATAGTTTTCTTGTAGTTTCTTTCTCGAAAACCTCCCGTCTTCCTCCCAGTGCGGTAAATAAAAACTTCGGATATAGGAATCATCTATTAATTCGATTGTTTTTATATATTTCACCTATCGAAAAGGTTGTGCAACAATAGAGAAACCTGGAAATGAGGAGGAATGAAAATGACATCCGAACAACGCTGGAAGCCGGAAGTGTATGATGACAAAATGGCGTTTGTCTCCCAGTACGGCAAAGACGTAATCGGCTTGCTTCAACCGCAGCCTGGTGAACGGATCATCGATTTGGGATGCGGGACGGGAGATTTGACGTTCGAAATTTCACGCAGCGGTGCGGAAGTTACAGGCATTGATTTATCGGAATCGATGATCGCCAAGGCAAAAACCAAATACCCCGGACTGCGTTTTGAAGTTGGTGACGCCGAGCAGCTTGGTTCAGCAGATCCCGTTGATGCGGTGTTTTCCAATGCCGCTTTACATTGGATCAAAAATGCCGGGAAAGCCGCTGAATCCGTATGGAACACACTGGCGCCCGGAGGGCGGTTTGTGGCCGAATTTGGCGGAAAGGGCAACGTGGAAACCCTCGTAAACTCTATTACTCAGGTGCTACAGGAGGAGGGGATCGATGCGGACCAGCTGAATCCCTGGTATTTTCCCAGTCTTGGCGAGTATGCCGGACTGCTGGAGCGGCAGGGATTCCGGGTGGTCTACGCCGTCCATTTCGACCGGCCTACGAAGCTTGAAAGCGGCGAAAACGGCCTTGCCCATTGGCTGAGCACCTTTGCCGAAAGTATCTTTTTTCAGACACTGACCCGTCAGGAAAAAGAAAGCCTTTATCAGCGAATTGCAGCGAGAGCACGGAATGAATTGTTTAAGGACGGCTGCTGGTACGCCGACTACAAACGGCTGAGAATTGCGGCGGTCAAGCCATAAAGCAGAGCGGATAAGCGGATTGATGGCAGAACTATAGGCGTTGAAAACCAGCGTTTGGAAGGATCAATTATCTATTGTATGGCGGCCTAGGTTCAGGGCACCTCCCTGATTAAGGCCGTTAGTCTTTTTCAAGAACTACCCTCGGAAGCACAAACCGACCCATGACGCTTCGTCATGGGTCGGTTGCTTACTTCGCTCTCGAAGAAGGGAGCTCCCGCTGTACGTCGACAAGCTCCGTCGGGCAATAAATAATCCGCTCTATTTTCCCTTCACCGTTAATGACCGCAGCAGACAACCCTCCAGGCTCATAAGCTCCGGTATCCAGGTTAAGCGTGTTGCTTCGATCCTCGTATTCCGCCCTGCCCGAACCGCATGGTGTATGTCCGATCAGCTGCAGTTTTCCCAAATTCTTAAGCGGCCCCCTGTTCCATAGGACGCTGCTGGGATGGGATTCCATCATTGGGTCAGACGCGTCCAAAGACACCCCCGCATGACTGATAAACACATGTTCGGTTTCATAATAAAGAGGCAGAGCTGCCATCCAGCCCGCATATGCCCCTAGCTCCAAAGAGCGGCGCTCAAATTGGGCTATCGTTTCCTCGCCGCACTGCCTGAACCAGTTGGCATTCCCTTCCTTGTAGTACAAAACGATTTCATATTCATGATTTCCTTTCAGCAGTTTTACCCGATCGGGATGCTGCCGCTGCAACTCCATGGCGTACAGTAAGGTTTCGGGTGAAAAGTTCCCCCGATCCACCAGGTCTCCCAGCTGCACCAGCACCTGCCGCTCCTGATTCCAATGATGTTCCACCAGCTTTTTAAAAGTATGATAACAGCCGTGCACATCCCCAATGACCAGCAATTCCATTTAATTCTCCTGCCTTTGCCGCTTTCGTTTATGGTTTATCAATAAATTCCAGTATAAACGATCAGACCGAATAAAAAAAAGAACCGTCCTAAGGCATTTTTCAAACGAAAATGGAACAGCCTTCGCCGCACAGCGGCTCTTTCCTCTCTCCCCGCAAAAAGAAAACAACCCGCTTATGCAGGTTGTTAAATGCAGCTGCTGTTTTCTGATTTTTGTTTATGCATTGGAGTGTTTCACGTCTCTGCCGGCTGCTCCTGCCTTAAGCGTCACGGTTTCCGCCCGCTTCTTACAGCTTCCAAATCTCCCGCGCTTTAGCCTTTACATCCGCCAGTTCAGACTCGGACATTTCGCAATATTCGCTGTTGGCCTCCGACGTGTCGGCGTGCTGTACGTAGGCTAGCTTGGCGTCCTTTTCGACAATGGTGTAAAACCAGGTGTTCTTCGGCACATTATATACTTTGCCAATTTCCATTTCGATCAGGTCGATGTCAAATTTGTCGTCTTTGCGGTCCGCCACCAGCAAAATGGTTCTGCCGTGAACCGGAATAAATTGTTCATCCGTCTCCAGATGGACCTCCAGCCGGTGAATGCCGTCAATATCGTTGTCCGGCTTCCAGTTTTTGATGCAGACGAGCCATTCCTCATTTTTATAAACACACTGGATGCCTACGCCGTCGTACTCGTAAATATCAGCTTTCAACACAATCCCTCACTTCTTAGTTAATTAACCTTCCTAACAGCCCGGAAGCTCCCGGAAGTTCCCGGAAGTTCCCGGAAGTTCCCGGAAGGTCCCGGCACTCCCCGCCAGTTCCCGGCAGTTCCCGCACCGCTCAGCACTCCTCAGCACTTCCGGGCGCCGCCGGTTACCCTAACTGCTTCTGAAACCAGGCCAGCGAATCCCGCATCGCTTGTTCAGGATCAAGCACATATCTCCGGTCGAGCAGCTCCAAACCCAGATATCCCTTGTATCCGCTGTCGCTTAGCGCCTGCAGCGCTTCTTCCATCGGCAGCTTGCCTTCGCCCGGTACCAGATGTCCGCCGGGGTTGCCGTCCACAAAATGCACATAAGCCAAATTGTCGCCAAGCTCCCGGATGAAATCGTGAATGGTATCTTTTCCCGTCACCGCCATAACGTCCGTATCCGCAAGCCCCTTCAGGTTCGGACTTCCCACTTCCCGGATCATGTTCGCGATGTGCTCTGCGGTGTTAAATACATGAGTCGAGAAGGACGTAAACGCTTCCACGGGTAAATATACGCCCTCTTTTTCCGCAGTTTTGCAGATTTCCCCAAGCGACTCCCTGCACCATTTCCACATCTCCGACTCATCGGCGTCCAGATAAGCAAGGCCCGTCGTTACCAGCATCTGGTTGCAGTCCAGCTGAACAGCCGTTTCAATATGCCGGCAAAAAAACTCCACACTAGCCTTGCGGTACGCCGGATCGGGATGGCTGATGCTGATCGGATAAACGCTCTGCTCAGGGGTGAGGCAGATAACTTGAAGTCCCCGGCTTTTAATCTTTTGCTTCAAGTCCCGTACATCCTGCGGCGTGTAGTAATCCAGGTGGAAGTGGGGACCTGACGCCCATAATTCAATATTTTTGAATCCGAGCCGGGCTGCCGAGTCCAAAAAATAATCCAGCGAATAACGTTTGTAATGAAAGTTGGCGGCGGCAATTTGCTGAAGCTGTATCATAAGTATGGTTCCTCCCTTGTGGTTACGGATAAATTGCATGTTCTCAGCCTGACTTTTGGCTGTTATGACAGCAGCGGAACGATTACCCCGTTACGGCCGGCCAATCTCTCCCTAAAGGAATAAGCTCCCCAGCACCGTTGCGGTGACGACCGAAACAACGATGTTGATCATTCCCGGCACCATGAAGCTGTGATTCAGCACGTATTTGCCGATTTTGGTTGTGCCTGCCGTATCAAACGAGATCGCCGCGAGACATTGGGCGGATACAGGCAGGAAAAAGTTGGCGTTGACGGCCATCCATGCGCCGACAATGATATAGGCCGGCAGATCCAGCGCAATGGCGATTGGAATCATGATCAACGTGGTAGCGCCTTGGCTTGTTACAAGCGCGGCAACGATGAACATAATGACGGCGAGCATCCAGGGCTGACTGTTTACAACCGTGGCCACATGCTCCTGAATAAACTCCGTTTGTCCGCCGATAAACGTACTGCTCATCCAGGCCAGACCAAATGCACAGACCATCGCCAGCGCCCCTGCCCGGAAAATGGAACCGTTCAGAATGGTTTCGATCGCCGGCCGGCAGAAGATAATGATCAGGGACGCGCAGACCAGCATGACGATTTCAATGGTGTTGGCCATGGACAGCACCGTCGTGGAACCGTCCACCGTCCAGGATGGACGCAGCTCGCTGAACAAGCCCAGAACAACAATGGATACAACGCCCAGGAGGAACAAGAAAACTGCGGTTTTTGCGCCTTTGGGTGCCGATTTTTGCTCCGTTTGCTCGGTTTTTGCTTCCGGCTCCTTGTCCACCAGGCCTTCGGCCAATCTGCGCAGGTACTCGGGGTCCTCCGCCAGCTCTTTCCCTTTCCGGATCGTCAGGATGGCACTCGTAATGACGCCCAGCAGCGTTGCGGGAATGGCAATCATCAGGATCGAGCCAAGGTCGACGCCAAGCGGTGCCATAAGACCCAGCATTGCGGCGGTTGCCGCCGATACCGGTGAACAGGTAATGGCCTGCTGTGAAGCGATAATACTGTTGGAAATGGGCCGTTCGGGCCGAATGCCGCTGTCGATCGCAAGCTTGTTGATAATCGGCAGCAGGCTGTAAACGACATGGCCCGTGCCAGACAGGAAGGTAAACAACCAGGAAATAATAGGAGCGACGATGGTGATGTTTTTTGGTGATTTGTGCAGCATTTTTTCCGCAACCTGGACGAGAAAATTCAGACCGCCCGAAGACTGGAGCGCGGAAGCCGCCAGCACCACCGCCAAAATGATAAGCATGACGTCAACGGGTGGCGAAGCGGGCTGCACCTGAAAAAGAAAGACGAAAATTGCCACGCCCACACCGCCAAGCAGTCCCATAAACACATCGCCGACCCTAGCGCCAAAGAAAATGAGTACAAAGATGATCAAGAGTTCAAACCAGAACATAAAAAGTCCCCTTTTTTGTTTGTACTGACTTCACCGATCATTAGCCGCGGCTTCTGTTTGCAAATTGCAGCTTCTCTTTTCTGAATACGCTTACATTATTGTGACAGGGGGTGGAGTCCCCCGCCGGCCGTTTAGACCAGCGGGGTTCCGAAATCAAATGCTCCGTTTATCCGGCAAATTTTTGCCGCAAACTCCGCTCCCTTATCCATGCTTGCTTTGATATGCCGAAGGAGCTCGTCCTCCTGCCCAAAATCAATGCGGCCGTCCTTGGAATTCCGGATTAGCTCCACGAGAAAAGCCGTAATGTAAGAATCGCCCGCCCCCATCGTGTCCACCGCATCCGTTGTAACGGCTGGCTGGTACAGCCATTGATCGCCGATGAGCGCATAGGAACCATCTTCTCCTACCGTTCCGACCACCACTTTGGCGCCGAGACGCTGCGCCTTGCGCATTTCCCGCTCCCGTTCTTCCGCCGTTAGATGGCTGCAGGACAGAAACGCGATGTCGATATTAGGGCATACCTGCTGGAGATACTCGTCGTTCCAGCGGACGGAAAAATCATAAGAAACCGGGACACCGCTCTCCCGAAGAACAGCCAAGTCCTGCTCAATATAGCTGTTCAGGCTTGTATGAATCACAGCAAATTGTCTGATGTAATCCAAATCGGCTGCGGAAAAATCCCATGCCTTTTCCTTTGCGATGCCGCCTTTGTTGGATCCGAGAAACACACGGTCGCCGTTCTCCAGCGTAACCCGCGCATACCCGTTTTCCCCTTCATAGCTGCGGCAGCGGCTGCGGTCAATCTTCAGCTCATCCAGCACCTGCTGAATGTACCGGGCGACTTCGTCACTGCCGAATTTCCCCATGTAAGCGGACTCCATACCGCACATGGTGGCGTACGCGCAGAAATTCAAGGCATTCCCACCAGGGTACATGATACCCTGGTGGACATATTTATCGACTACATTATCGCCAATACCGATGACTTTATATGAGTTCATTCGCGTATCCCCTCTAAAAACTGCTGAAATGCGTAACGATTAATATTCAACCTTCCACATGTATCTGCGCGTGGTAAGCGGATGCTCTCTTTCCACAGCCAGCGCCTGGTTGAAAATAGGATATACGTTGTTAAACAGGGAATGGTTAAAGTAGTCGACAACCGAGCTGTCGATCGTGGACAGACCCAGATCTTTAGCGTCCAGCACTTCGACCCGTTTAGCATAGCGGTTCAGGAAGCTAAGCGCGCGCTCGTCCAGCGGGCGGGTGCTGCCTTCGGATACCTGGATAACAAACGGAATTTCGGCATCCGTAATTTCAAACGGACCGTGGAAATATTCGCCGGAATGAATGCTGGCGGAGTTGATCCACTGCATCTCCATGAAGATACAGATGCTTTCCATGTAAGCTGCGCCGTAGCCCGCTCCGCTGGCCATGGTGTAGATAACGGAATCGTCTTTGTGATTTTTTGCGAAGGTCACAGCGCGTTTCTCTACATGCTTGCAGGCCTGCTTCACAATCCGGTCGATTCTCGATACACCGTCCAGGAATTTATCGTAATTCTCATAGCCTTCAGTTTGATTCAAAATCTCTACCGCCGTCAACAGGGCTTGAATGGTTTTTTCACCGGCAATGTCTTTGTTTTCGCCAAACGAGTACTTAACCACATAATCCGCATACTGCGTGATTGGGGAATCTTCGATCCAAGTCAGCGCTATGACAGGTACGCCAGCTTTTTTGCCGATCTCCGCCGCTTTTACCGTCTCAGGGGTGTTGCCTTTGTGGGAAGCAACGACCAGTACCGAATTTTCGCCAAAAGCTTTAGGTGTGTTGTGCACGAACTCGTTGCTGTTATAGAGGCCTACTTTGATGTCTTTGGCTTCTTTCTCCAGAAAAGTTTTGGCTGGGTAAAACGCTCCGTAAGATCCGCCGCATGCCGCGTAATAAACCTGCTTGATGCCGCCAACCTCTTTTTTGTCCGCCACGATTTGTTCGATAATTTGTTTCATGGTCGCTGTTTCTCTCCTCTTGTATGATCTTTTTTTGGTCATTCATTCCACGCCGGCTTTTGTATTGGAATGTTATGACCATACAATAACACAAAGCAATACATGAGGCAAGAGAGGGCTTTCATTTTTTTATAATTTATTTTTTTCGGCTTTTGCAAGGTTACATTTCCGCCCGAATAGCTTAGATTTGGGGAGAAAGTGTTAACAAATGGTGCAGATTGTTATAATATAGAAATGCAGAGATAAAACAATATAATACATTTGTATGCAGATGCGGTTCACAGAAACCGTTCATCAGTATTCATGATCCGTCCCCTGCATAAACCGGGACGCCTTAATAACTAATTTGATTTCAGACGTTGGAGGGACAATCCATGCTTGACCATTCCGAATCCTCACCTTTATACAAACAGCTTCAGGAAAAAATATTAGACTCCATCCATAACGGCACCTTAAAGCCAGGGGACAAACTGCCTACCGAACTGGAGCTCAGCGAGGCCAACCAGGTAAGCCGGGTCACGGTTCGCGCCGCGCTCGACTCGCTTACCTCCGAAGGCTATCTGGTGCGCATTCCGGGCAAAGGCACCTTTATCACCAAAGACAAAATCAAGAAAAACGTCGCCGAGACCATCGGATTCAGTGAAACGTGCAGATTGCAGAACAAAACCCCGGGGGCCAAAGTTATTAAATGTGTGATTGAAGACGCCACCCTTTCGGATCAAGACCATTTGGGGCTGAAGCCGGGCGACAAGGTGATCAATATCGAGCGTATCCGCTACGCCGACGGCGTTCCGATATCCGTGGAATATTCGCGGTTTCCTTCTTCTTATTCGTTTCTGCTGAATGAGGATTTGAACGATAAGTCACTGTACGAAATCTTGAGAACCAAATACAAAGTATCATTCGGGCATGCGAGAAAATATATCGTAATGGAATACGCCAGCTTTGATGTAGCCACTTATTTGAATATAGACGAAGGCCATCCCCTGCTAAGCATCAAAAGTACGGTATCCAATCCCGACGGGGATAAAATCCACCGTTCCAAACAGCTTATTTTGGGCGACAAATTTGAGCTGATTGTGTAGCCGTGTGAAGCACATGTATAGGATTGCATGGCCTCGTGAAGCGACAGCGTAAAGGATTGTGTAGCTTGACCAATCGGCCGTATAGGCTGCTCTGAAATTAGGGCTCAGCTGTAATATTAAAACATACAGGCCAATGACGGGATGTCATTGGCCTGTTGTTATGTGTGCGCATGAATCTGCTATTCAAATTTTAACTGGAGCGAATCACAAATGGGCTTATAGCCTATCTTTTGATAGATACTGTTAGATATAGGATTGGCTAAGTCCGTATATAAAACACACTTAGTAAACCCTTTATCCAATGCCAGCTGGCTTATTTGCGCCACAATTGAAGTAGCGTAACCCTTGCTGCGTTCATATGGAGGGGTGTATACAAATGCCACGCCAATTGCTGTCTGCATTTCCCTTGTATACCCTGCCATAGATACAGGTTTCCCGTTGTCCTCTAAAATATAGAGTTTTTTCGATGCTATTCGGTAGAGGTAAGGGTCTGCATCCTGCGGGATGTACATTTCTGTTTTGCCATAACTCCCCGCTGCATTAAATGCTTCCGCCCAGTATGGGAAAAAGTGCATATCCTTTTCATTTAGCAATCGAACGTTACCAACCTTTTGAATCTCTGGGTTCACTGCCGTAAGTTCATATATACGTTGGCTCATGGTGGTTTTATAGGTTATCCCCTTGCGCAAGGTATATTCTTTGGCAAAATACGCTGCTAAGGTTTTTTCGGTCATCACACCTGGGATTTCACGGTCTTTCAGCTGGTCGATCAAATAGTTTACAGCTTCCGGGTTAATGATGTTGTCTGTTGCATAAAGCGTAATATTATGCGGGGGCGTCATAATGGCGGTAAGCTGTATACCCTTAGCATCCGAAATCGTTGCCATAAGCCAATTTACAGGATCACGCCAGTCTGTTTTGTCTTTTCCTTCATGCCCAATTATGATATTGCCAAGCGGAATCAAATTTTGTGCTTCATGAAGCATCAGTACATCATAGGTATCATAGTAAAACTCATGCACATCCGTATACAACTTGAATTGCATTTTCGATAACCCTCCCAATTTATTAATTTATGAAGACGCAAAAAAACCCCATCCCCTTAGGGACGGAGTTGCTCCGCGTTACCACCCTGGTTGACGTTTATAATAAACGCCCTCTTAGCCATCGCCCAACAACGATGCTTCTTTGTAACGGTAGAATCCCGGGCCCGTCTACTATAATTCGGGGGCCAGCTCTGAGGTGATTTTTTGATGCGGATCACCGCTGCCTCGCACCAACCGGCAGTTCTCTGAACGGCGCTTCCGGATCTACTTGTCCTCTTCATCGCATTTGGTAATTATTAGTTAACTTCAATATAAGATATGCGCAAATATTCTGTCAACAACTTAAACAACAGCAGTCACATTATTAGATTATCCCCTGACAGTAACTGGTTGCTGAACCGGTGTATTGTGATTTCACAAAAAAAGAGGCGGCCCCGCGTCGCCACATGACTTTATGGGACAGCCCCTCTATCCGGCGGATGAATCGTTCGCCGTAATCCGCCTGATGGTTTTCAGCCTCAAAACACCTTTTTCTGATCCCGGTCATCCTTAATAATTTCGACCGCCTCTTTGAACCGCAGCGCATGGATAATCTCCCGCTCACGCAGGAATTTCAGACTGTCTTGCAAGTCCACGTCATCGGTCATATCGATCAGCCATTGGTAGGTGGCCCGGGCCTTTTCTTCGGCTGCGATGTCCTCGTACAGATCGGCGAGCGGGTCGCCTTTCGCCTGAATATAAGCCGCCGTCCAGGGGACTCCCGCCGCATTCTGATAATACAGCGCATGGTCGCGCTGGGCGTAATTCGCCCCAAGGCCTGCTTCCTCCAGCTGCTCTACGGTGGCATCCTTAGTTAGCTTGTAGATCATAGTGGCAATCATTTCCAAATGAGCGAATTCCTCCGTGCCGATATCGTTCAAAAGTCCGATAACCTTGTCCGGGATTGTATACCGCTGGTTCAAGTAGCGCAGCGCCGCAGCCAGCTCTCCATCCGCCCCTCCGTATTGCTCCATCAAATAGCGGGCCATCCGGGGATCACATTTGCTGACACGTACGGGATACTGCAGCTTTTTCTCATAAACCCACATCGATTGGATTCCTCCCCACGGTACTTTATCTTACTTGTCCGTTTCCGCAATATAGGCAGGGCCCCTCATAGGAAAAATCCCCTGCCCGGATGTTACGAAAGGCATGCTGTGCGCAGGTTCTTGCATACCCGCTGCCTCAGACTACGCCTCCCCTGCTTGCCGCCATACACATAGCCCTTGGCTTTTTTCGCTCCCGCTGCCACGAGCCATGCCCTCTTTCGCCCGCCAACACAGACCAGGGCTTTCAACCACCGCTGTCACGTCTTCCAGCTTGTTACACCTGCCACGGCCAAGGCGGCTGGCTCCACTCCCAGGGGCATCTGGAAAAAGCTCTGCCGAAATTTTGCAGCGGGCCGTACAACTCCTGAAAATGATTAGCCAGCCGGGTCCGCTCCTGGGTCAGCTGGTTAAACTGCTGAATCGCCCGCAAATCCTCCGGATGCGTATCCAGGTACAAATTCAACTCCACCAGCGCAAAATCCAGCGTCTGCAGCTGCTCCAGCAGCTCATAAAAACGTTCATCGCACGGTGTGGGTGTGGCTTCCATACTCATGCTATACGCCTCCTTCGCAGGCTTTGGACCGGTAAGGACTGAACAGCGCAGGCCACAGCGTGCCCTTTCTCAGCGCTTCGGGGAGACTGAACTGGGGAAGGTCGGGCGGCTGAAACCCGATGTACTGATTTGGGGGGACGACATACGTTTTATACGGGATGGGCGGACATGGATCAAACGGTCCCCGGTACGGTTTCCAAACACGTTCTTGGGAATACATGGTTTCCCTCCTTCAACGTTTACCTGCTCACAGCAGCTATCTTCGTAATTAATTTATGAGCCTGCCCGCCGTATTAGACTGTAATTGACGGAAAAAGCCTCCCTTGCCCCGGCGGCAAACCAAGCCGGTACCTTGTACCGCTTTTCCCCCGCTCTCTTGCTCCTTGCTCCTGCTGACCTCCCACCGCTCCTTTACCGCTCCTGCCGTTATACGCAAAAAGGGACAGCCCTGGGGCCGTCCCTTCCTGCTTGTCTTTATTGGCGCACTAACCTGCTGCTTATCCTCAGCAGTGCGTAAACTCCTGCTTGTTCCCAGCGGTGCACAGAAACCTGCTGCTTGTCCTCAGCGGAGCGACTCCACGCCAGGGCACATCAGAAGCTGGCCGGACTTGGTGCAGCTGCCCCAGCTTCCTGTGGCTAAGCCTACCGCCGGGGCTAAGACGCCGGCCGGGTCTTACGATTCCCGTCCCCGATCCTGCTCGTCCTCGTCACCGGCGCCCTGCTCGTCCTGCACCTTGTCTACCGGTTTATGATGGATTTTCACCCGCATGATCCGCAGCCGCGTCGACTCCTCCACTTCAAAAATCACATCGTCCACGACCACCTGCTTGCCCTTCTGCGGCGAACCTTCCAGTTCCTTGAACAGCCAGCCGCCGATGGAATCCACTTCTTCGTCTTCGATCACGACGCCGGTCAGCTCGCTGATCTCCTCGATCAGCATCCGCCCGCTGACGGACATGGTATCGCCTTCGACTTCGACCTCCGGACGCTCGTCCTCAAATTCGTCATGCAGATCGCCGACGATCTCTTCCAGAATCTCTTCCGCTGTCAGCAGTCCGGCCGTTCCGCCGTATTCGTCGACAACCAGCGTCATCTGGGCATGGGCTTTCTGCATCAGCCGCAGCACATGGCTGATCTCCATCGACTCCGGCACGTTCGGGATCGGACGTACCAGTGAAACGAGATCGTTCTGCTGCTCAGGCGGCGCGAGGAGCAGGTCCGTTATATGCACAAAGCCGATAATCCGGTCTTTGTCCTCCACCGCCACAGGATAACGCGAATGTTTGGTGTCGCGGACAACCTGCATATTTTCCTCAAACGAAAGATTTGTATAAAGACAGTCCATATCGGTCCGCGGCAGCATGACCTCGCGGGCAAGGAGATCCGAGAATTCGAAGATATTGTCCATTAGCTTCATTTCTTCCTGATCGATCACACCGCTTTTGGCGCTCTGATTCATCAGAATCCGGATTTCTTCTTCCGAGTGCGCCGCTTCCGCTTCGCTCGCCGGCTCCACCCCCACAAGACGGAGCAGCCCGTTTGCCGAAGCGTTCAGCACCCAGATAAACGGGAAAAACACATTATAAAAAAACATCAGCGGCGCGGACAAAAGCAGCGCAGTGCCGTCCGTCTTCTGAATCGCCAGCGATTTTGGCGCGAGTTCTCCAAGCACGATATGTAAAAACGTAATGATGGAGAAGCCGACCACAACTGCGACAGTAGAAATCAGCGTTTCATCGGTAACGCCGAGCTTGAACATCAGCGGCTCGACAATCAGCTCGGATACCGCCGGCTCGCCAACCCAGCCGAGACCCAGTGATGCCAGCGTAATGCCAAACTGGGTGGCGGACAGATAGGCATCGAGCCGCCGGTTCACCTTCAGCGCGTAATTCGCCAGCTTGTTCCCTTCGGTAACCATCTGTGTCAGTCTCGACTGCCGGACCTTCACCAGCGAGAACTCCGCCGCCACGAATACGCCGTTTAAAAACACGAGCACCATGACAATCAGAAGATTCAGAAGAATGCTCCCTACGTGAAATTCCGTATGCACAACAGCAACGCCTCGATTCTACAAAGTGATCGCTTTTCTCTGTTTAAAGTCAACATCCTTGTAATACATATCCGCTACCAGCAGGTTGGGTCCGCAGCAGCCGGCGGCGTCGCAGTGGCAGTTTACCTTGCGGTTCAAAGGATGGTCGTTCAGCCAGGAGTCAAAAATCGCGTCCAGACTGCGTTCCCCAATGTTCCCAAAGGCCGGGATGTCGGCAAAATCCGTGACAAACACGTCGCCTGTGAACAGATTGACGTTCACCCGGTTGCGTCCGTCCGGGTCGTTGCGGACTGTGACATTGGGTTCCTGGCGCAGCCGCCGGATCAGCGCCTGGTCCTCCGCTTTGCCGTTGCAGGCAAAAAATGGAAGCGTGCCGAACAGCATCCACATCTCCGGGTCCCGCACGTCCAGCAGACTGTGAATGGCGGCAGCCATTTCATCCAGTCCCAGCACTGGCAGGGAAGCCGCAAAGTTGGACGCGTACATCGGATGGACCTCGTGCCGCTTCGCGCCCATTTCGCGGATGAGCCGGTGAATCTCCGGCAGCTTCCGGTGTGTCCGGTAATTAATCATCGACTCGGCGGAGATGAACATTCCCGCCTCGCTCAGCCGGCGGGAATTGTCCAGCATCGTGTCGTAGAGCCGGACGGCTGCTTCCTTGGCCACAGGGTGACCGCTGTTCGCAAACCCGACTTCGTGAAAATCGTCCGCGCTGGTGTAGTTAAAGGAAATATGCATAACGTCCAGGTATGGCAGCAGCTTTTCATAACGAGCATAAGGCATCGTCAGGTTGGAATTGATCTGCGAACGGATTCCCCGCATTTTGGCGTATTTCAGCAGCGGGACGATCATGTCGTCTACTGTGCTTGCGCGGAACATCGGTTCTCCGCCCGTGATGCTGATCGTCTGCAGATGCTCCACCCGGTCCAGCGCGTCCAGCATGTTTTGAAGCGGCAGCATCGCTCCTTCCTTCATAACCAGGCTGTCGCCCACGGCGCAGTGCTCGCACCGCATGTTGCACAGATTGGTGACCGTCATCTCCACGCTGGTCAGCACATGCCGTCCGTGCGTGCGAAGCGACAGAATTGGGTCCCATGGATCGTAGGCGGGAGACAGCTCCCGGCTGCCGGAATGAATGGACTGAATGGTATTCATATACGTTAACTCCTTCTAGCGTTGGCTAAAACCGCGCCTCCCATGCGCTTTTTTGTCAGCGCACCGGAAGCTTTCGCTTTCTCTTTTATTAACCGAAACCGCGGGTCTTGCTTACAGCTTCGGATTCCTTCCTGCTATCATAACCCATAGACCCCGCCAAGCGCACGTTCCATTCAGGAGCAATACGGGCCGCAAAAAAACATGCAGCGCCGCCGCCGTCCTCCTGCTAGGGGTTTTCGGCGTCTCGCTGCATCTATCACGCGCCCCCATGGCCGGCAGGGCCTAAAGGAGGGGCTTAACGGGGTTGTTTCTCGATTATTTGTTCATCGACACCGGAAATGACAACGGACAGCGACTTGGCCAGATCCAGCTCAAACGGGGACACGGATTCCCCTTCCGGCCCCTCCAGCACCCGAATTACGGGCCGGTGGGGCGTGCTGGGATCCACCTTGACTACTACGCCCCGGTAGCCGTTGCTGAGGGCAACCGAAACGCCAAGCGGGTAGATGGCGACGCGGTCGCGGAACAGCTCCAGCTGTTTCTGCTCATACAGCGTGCCTGATCCGACATAGAGGGCTTCCACGGCCTGATGCGGGAGCATCGCTTTTTTGTAGACCCGGTTGGAGGTCATCGCATCATAAGAATCCGCAACACCCAGCCATTTGGCATACTCGTGAATTTCATCGCCCTTTAGCTTACGGGGATACCCCGTGCCGTTGATCCGCTCATGATGCTGCAGCGCACAATGGGCGGCCAGCAGCGGGATGTTCGGCTCGTCCTTCAAAATCCGGAACCCGATTTCCGTATGCGACTGCATGATCCGGAATTCCTCGTCGTCCAGCTTGCCCGGTTTGTGGACAATCCGGGTCGGGATCTGGGTTTTGCCGATGTCGTGCAGCAGGGCGCCAAGGCCCAGCACCTTCAGCTCGCTTTTGCTGTAGCCGTGCGCAATGCCCAGCACCAGCGTGTACAGGCATACGTTCAGCGAATGCACGTACAAATAATTGTCCGCGGTATTCATATCATGCAGCATAATCATCGGCTCTTCTTGGGAAGCAAGATCATCGAGAATGTTGTCCATGACGCCCGAGAATTTTTTGCCGAGATGGTAAAAACCTTTCATAATTCCCGAAGCATGCGACATTTCCTGGAATTGGCCGCGAATCGCTTTCAGCGCCTCGCTCCGGGTCTCGTCATGCAGCAGCTCCGGGATTTCCACGTCTTCGGTGGCTTGATCTTCGACATACACGTAACCAATGTCCATCCGGTTCAGCCGCCGGATCAGCGAGGAAGTCAGCTCCACACCATCCGCCAGCAGCACCAGCCCGTCGTCGTTATATATTTTTTTGCCCAGCCGCATGCCTTCCTGCAGCCGGGATACGGATACCAAACGCAACTTGCCTCACTCCTGCCCCTTGCGGTAATTACCTGTTGGGTTATGCACTTTTTTATGTATTACGCCGTATATACCGTTGTCCAAGGCAAGCGCGCATTATTCTTATTATATCGGCTGCCGGCGTTTATTTCATAATAAACAGCCAGAACACCGCGGCAAGAATAAAGCGGTAAATGGCGAAATGAGTTGGACGGAT
The DNA here is from genome assembly GCF_046543445.1 of Paenibacillus nanchangensis. Classification (NCBI taxonomy): domain Bacteria; kingdom Bacillati; phylum Bacillota; class Bacilli; order Caryophanales; family Paenibacillaceae; genus Paenibacillus; species Paenibacillus nanchangensis. The sequence goes on along the minus strand of NZ_JBHOFD010000003.1, from coordinate 14,190 downwards.
TTTTTGGATCAAGCGCATAAATACAAGCACCACCAGATACGCGACCACAAACGAAATCAGAAATCCGATGGCAAAAATCCCGATGGTATCCGAAGTGAAATCGCGGTAGGCATCCAGCAGTTCATATCCTGAAGCCGCGCACATAATCGGGATCGCGATGATAAACGAAAAGTCGGCCGATGCTTTGTAGCTGACACCGCTGAGCATTCCCCCGGAAATCGTCGAGCCGGAACGGGAGAAACCGGGCCACAGTACGGAAATAATTTGGAACAAACCGATCGAAAGGGCTTGGCCGTAAGATAAATCGTCGAGATCGTGGGCGGTGATGCGCGCTTTTCGTGTGTTGAACCATTCAGCGGCGATCATCAGCACCCCTCCTGCTACAAGCGCCCACAACACCGTGGAGGAACTGAACAGGCCTTTGATGAAATCCCGGGCAAAAAAAGCGACCGCAAGCGCCGGCGCAATGCCGAGAATAATGTGCAGCAGATTCAGCCTTGAACGGGGGACGACACCGCCCCGGTCCTGCGAACGTTTGATGCCGAGCAAATCGAGCACCCGGCGCCAATAAAAGAGCGCAATCGCCAGAATCGCACCAAGCTGGATAACAATCTCAAACGTCTTCATGATTGGCGTCTGCTCCTCAAATCCGAGCAGCTGTGCGGTCAAAATCATGTGACCGGTGGAGGATACGGGAATAAATTCGGTGATGCCTTCTACGATAGCCAATATGATGGCAGTTAATGTGTCCATGACAACCTCCTAGATTCTTTCGTGTACCTTTGCTTCATTATTGAGACACTTAAAAAACGGCGCCATAAGCCCGCCTTGGTGCTTATGCATGCCGCATGACCGCAGCGCTGCAGCCGTTCGGAGCGGGCGGCGGACGAACCGCCTCGCCCCTGCTGCTGACGGAGCGCCTCACCCGCTCCCGCTCCGGACCGGTGTCCAGCGGCGGCGGTCCGCCTCATCTAGACTCCCGGGACGCTGCAGCTCCATGCGCAGCAGGTCGCGCAGAAAATGCGGCAGCAAGTATTCGACTTGGCTGCCGTGGGCAATGCTCTCATATCCCGAGCCGAAGGTGAACATGTCCAGCGTTCCTACGCGGTAAAGCCTCCGGTCATCCAGCGGCAGGCCCCCGACCCGAATTTCGCGGATCGATAAATCACCGCCCGGCTGTTCCTCATACCGGACGGTCATGCCGTCAATAGCCAGCGATCCGAGCACCTTGCCGCGGAAGCCGTAGCCGAAAATCGGCCGGTTCCAGTAAACTTCGGTCAAGCTCTGCTCGGCTGCCAGACGGATATCCGCGCCGCTAAGCAGCATGAGACACGGATTGATCGGCGACGGACATAATCCATGCAGCATACCGGCCGTCACGTTGCCGCGTGGCAGGGACCCGAGCAGCTGCCCCGAATTGACGAGCGACAGCTCCGCTCCCGTAAATATACGCACAGCCTGGGCCAGCAGATTTGCAAAAGAGGATTCGCCCTGCCACCCAACCGGCAGTTCCCGGTCGGTCACGGCTACGGTCTCTTCCAGCGTCTCCCGGCCATGTTCAAAATGCACCGATACCGCGGCGGCCACCGGCGGGTCTACCAGCGCTGCATCCACCGGGAGCAAGCCGCCTTCCGCGAACCGGAACCGTCCGTCTTCCCCCGAACGTTCGAACACGACACGCCCGACATAGCGGCCGAACTTGCCGGCCCCGCATACTGCGGTTCCGCCGATCAACAGCGGCTGCTCCAGCACATGGTGTGTGTGCCCCCCAAGGATGGCGTGCACGCCATCGAGGCGGGCGGCCAGCAATTCATCCGCCGGCAAGCCGAGATGGGAGAGCACAACAACGATGTCGGACTCTTTCGCCAGCAGCCGGCACTGCTCGCGCAGCGCTTCCTCAGGGTCCAGCGCCGTCCAGCCGAGCAGCGCATAGAAGGGGGCAAACGCTGCCGTCGCCCCCGTGATGCCGATCCGGATTCCGCCGCGCTCAATCACAAGACGGGGCTTCAGCCAGCCTGGACGCTCGCCGGAACCGGCAAGCACCAGGTTGCAGCAGACGGCCGGACAATGCAGCGATGCATAAGCCGTTTCCAGCACATCCGCCGGAAAGGTCAGCCCTTCGTTGTTGCCAAGCGTTACAGCATCATAACCGGTAAGATTCAGAATATCGATATTTGCCAAACCCATTGATCCTTCGGTCTCGACCGCGGCACGGTCCATGTGATCACCGATATCCAGCACCACCACCGGTTCATCTCCCGCAGCTTTGCGCGCTTCGGCAAGTACGGCCGAGACCGGGCTCATCATCTCAAAGTGGCTGTGGATATCGTTAGTATGCAGCAGGGTCAACCGCCGGGCCGCTTGCATCATGGTTGTCCGTCTCCCTCCCGTCCCGTACGTCCTTCGGGTACTGTTCTATAGAGCCTAGCATAACATTTTCACCGTCATTATGGTATATTGGAGTCACTATATTTATCCGTTGGAGGAAAAGCTGACATGCATATTACAATCCGCTTATTCGCCGGGCTTGCCGAGGTTATGGGAGCCTCTTCGCTGCCGTTTCACGCCGCTGAAGAGACGGTGCTGACTGCCGGCCGGCTGAAGGAGCTACTCGCCGCTTCGTATCCCGATGCCGCTTCGCAAATCCGTGTGTCACTGATCGCAGTGGACCGCGAATACGCACCGGACGACCTGCTTATTTCCGAAGGGGCGGAGGTCGCCCTCATCCCGCCCGTCTCCGGCGGAGAAGCCTCCCCGCAGGAAGGAAGTTCGGCGGACGGCCTGTACCGCATCTCCGGCAATCCGCTTGATCCCGGCGAAATCCTGGGCCGGGTGCTGGACGTCAATCACGGGGCTTCGCTTGTATTCGTCGGCACTACCCGGGAAATGACCGGAGACGAGCGGACCGTCGCGCTGGAGTACGAAGCTTATGTGCCGATGGCGTTGTCCAAGCTGGAAGAAATCGGCGGTGTGGTCCGGGAACGCTGGAACGCCCGCTGCGCCATTGATCACCGCACAGGCCGGGTCGGGCTGATGGAGGCGAGCGTTGTGATCGCCGTGTCCGCGCCGCACCGGAACGACTGTTATGAGGCCAGCCGCTACGCTATCGAGGAATTGAAGCGGATGGTCCCGATCTGGAAGAAAGACATCGGCGATGAGTCGCAGGAATGGAAGCACCCTCTCCAGTCCTAGTGTACAGGCGGGAATCCTCTATTCTTTCTTTTTTAACCAGCAGGCCCTAAAGGCCTGTTTTTTTATGCCCCGCGCTGTAAACGAATCTCCCGGACTTTTTCTCACCACTTGCACAGCGCAGCATTTCTATAAATTTACCCCTTCCGCCGCACTCCCTTTTCCCCCTCCGAAATTGTTCACGATATCGCCATACCAGACAGAACAAATCATCCCGGGCCGATTGGCCTGATTCTGTCGTATTTTGGCGTTGAAAAGCGTCTGCGGCCTGTATTTTTATGAATCTCTAGTCTTATAAATCGTTGAAAAATCTCCCTATTCTTGCTATGCTATAACAAATTACTAGCAGAAGGTGGAAATCGACTTGAGAGTTCATGTCACAGATTTGAAGCCCGGAGACTGTCTGAAAGACGACACGTTCAGTTCCAGAGGGATTCACGTACTGCCTAGAGGAACCAAGCTGCAGCCTCTCGAAATCTCCCTGCTTGTCAGACACGGCGTCGACTATGTGGATATCGATCCTGAGACCCCGCCGCCTCAATTGGCCCGCACCGCCGCACTGGAAGAAGTATCGGCAGGATTCGACAGTATGATCGACGGATTTGAGTCCATCTATCTGGAAGCGCTGGCAAGCGGGAAGTTTAACCGTACGGTGGTAGATGACGCGCTGCAGCCCATGCTAACCACCCTGGATCAACACAAAGACGTTGTCACCCTTCTCCTTCTGCTGGAACGCGACGACGATTATACCTATAATCACTCGCTGCAGGTAGGGATGCTATCTTATTATATTGCCAAATGGCTGGGATATACCGAACAGGAGAGCTATGCCATCAGCCGTGCGGGTTATCTGATCGACATCGGCAAGTGCAAGATCGATCCTTTTTTGCTGAACAAACCCGGTAAATTGAGCCCCGAAGAATTTGATGAAATGAAATTACATACTCAATTTGGTTACGAAATTATCCGCAGCTCCATGTCAGATCTGCCGACCGCTCTGGCGGCGCTGCAGCATCACGAACGCGAAGACGGTTCGGGTTACCCCGCGGGGATGAAGCAGATTGACATCCATCCTTTTTCCCAGATTGCCGCGGTCGCCGATGTCTACAGCGCAATGACCACCGCCCGCGTCTACCAGTCGAAGAAAGAACTGATCGGCGTGCTGCGCGAGCTGCACAGCATGAGCTTCGGCAAGCTGAACGGCCGTGCCGTACAGGCGCTGATCCATCATCTGCTGCCTAGCTTTATCGGGAAGCGGGTGCTGCTGAGCAGCGGCGACACGGGCGTCATTATCATGAATAATCCGATTGACGCATTTCGTCCGCTCCTTCGCCTGGACCGGGGCGGCTTTCTTGATCTTTCAGCCCAGCGGGACTGCTCCATCGTGGAGATTTATATGGAATAGACACCATAAACGGCCCTCTCCCTCTGCTCCGGAGGGAGGGGCCGTTTTGCTGTTTGAGTTTTCCTCAACTGCTGTGACTTGCTGCACATACCCGGCCAGGATCTGGCAGGCCTTTTATTATATCCGATCCCAGCCCTGTCAGCCAGTCGGAGTTTAGGTTATTCCGCTTGGGACTCCCACCGGTTACAATGGTTTCCTGCCGCACCAGGTTCAAGGGGTTGCATTCACCGCACAGCGCTCTCCCTACAATTTTCTATAATATGACATTTTTCAACGACTGACTGCAGCACTAGTCTATATATTTAGTTCGTAGGCTGCACTAGTACTAAGCAGAAGGGAGAATTGTATATATGCGGATCCAACGATTTGTACGCTGTGCACTGGTGACGATGCTGGGGATCACCCTCCTGTCCCACCCGGCACTTGCCGCGGAGAAGAAGCAGAAGGTGGAAGTCACCTTCGTCAGCGCCGAGCTGATCGACAATCAGCACGTCGGGAATGAGTGGTGGTGGGGAGGTTACGTGGACGGTGAAGAGATTGAAGAGGGCGACAGCGTCACCGTAAGCGTTCCGGCTTCAGGCAAAATCACACTGACGGCAGAGGCCCAGGAACAGGACAAGGTTCCGGAGGAAGGCTCCAGCGAAGCCACCGTCAAACTCTCCTCACTTGGCAAAAACACGGTCAAAAAAACGCTGGATGTCACCGTAACCGAAAACCGCGGGCGTTATTCGGGCAACACGGCAACGTGGCGGTTTGTGTTTGAAATAAAAAAAGCGTAACGGAAAAGCTGTAGAGAACGGCAAAAAGCCGGGAGAACTCAATCTCCCGGGTTTTTCTGATTTTATTTTACAAAAACCGGAACTGCGCTTCGATCAGCCCGTTATAGATCCCGCCGCGTGAAGTCAATTCGGCGTGGTTGCCCACTTCCTTGATTTCTCCGTGATCCAGCACAATAATTGTGTCAGCGTGGCGGATGGTCGATAACCGGTGAGCGACGATAAAAGAGGTTCTGCCCTTCAGCAAAATTTTCAGCGCCTCCTGAATCTTGAGTTCGGTTTCCGTATCGATGCTGGCCGTCGCTTCATCGAGAATAAGGATACGCGGGTCCGCCAGCAGCGCCCGGGCAAATGACAGCAGCTGCCGCTGTCCCATTGACAGCGCACTGCCCCGCTCCTCCACCTCGGTTTCGTACCCGCCCGGCAGCTTGACGATGAACTCATGCGCCCCTACCGCTCTGGCCGCCTGCTCCACTTCCTCGTCCGTCGCCTCCAGCCGGCCGAAGCGGATATTGTCCCGGATCGTGCCGGAGAAAATAAACGTATCCTGCAGCACGATGCCGATCTGGCCGCGCAGCGAGCTGAGCGTCACGTCGCGGATATCCATGCCGTCGATCGTAATCCGGCCGCTTGTGATATCGTAAAACCGTCCGATCAGGTTGATGATCGTACTTTTCCCCGAGCCTGTATGGCCGACAAGCGCAATCGACTGTCCCGCCTGGACATCCATGCTGATGCCTTTGAGCGCGGCGCGTCCTTTTTCATATTCGAACACTACGTTTTCGAACTTGATGTCCCCGCGGATTGGCGGGATCGGCACGGCTCCCGGTTTATCCTGGATGGCCGGCTGCTCGTCAAGATATTCAAAAATCCGCTCCGACGACGCCATAGCCACCAGCAGCTGGTTGTACATTTGGCCCAGCCGGTTGATCGGGTCCCAGAAATTGCTCACATAGTTGCTGAAGGCAACAAGCAGGCCTACGGTCAGCAGATTTTCCTGAATCATGTGCGCGCCGAGCCAGAACAGAATCAGTGTGCCGAAGCCCCCCGTAAGCTCGATGATCGGTCCAAACGCCTGGTTCATCGCTGACGCGCGGTCCCACGATTTTTTGCTGTCCCGGTTCATGCCGTCGAAAAAGGCCATGTTCTCCTGTTCCTGTGTGTACGCCTGCGTAACACGGATGCCTTGAATGGACTCATTTAAATGCGAGTTGATCCGCGAGTTTTTCATCCGGACGTCCTGCCAGGCGATCCGAATTTTTTGCCGCAGCTTGGTCGAGACAAAAAACATAATCGGCACGGTGACCATCACGGCCAGGCCAAGCTGCCAGTTTATCATCAGCAAAATCACGACAATTCCGAGCAGCTGTACACAGTCAACCATCAGGTTGACGACCCCGTTGGTGAATAGATCCTGCAGCGAGTTAATGTCATTGGTCACGCGCACCAGCACCGAACCCGCGGGACGTTTGTCGAAGAAATTAAACGACAGCTTCTGGATGTGCTTGAACAAATGGGCCCGGAGATCGTAAATGACCCGCTGTCCGATTATATTCGTGTATTTGATCCGAAAGATGCCGGCGATCCACTGCACGATATAAAGTCCAATGACTCCCGCTGTAATCCAGTACAAAAGAGATAGACTTGGGCTCCCGTTCTCCGGCGCGATCGCATGGTCGATCGCCACGCTCATGAGGTACGGAACGGTCAGCTTCGTGACCGTTCCCAGCACCATCATGGCCGCAACCAGCGGGAGCATCTGCCTCGCATAAGGTTTCATGTAAGCGAACAGCCGGGTAAACTGCTTCCAGTCAAACGCTTTGTCGATGACATCGTCATCCTTGTAGACGAACCGTTCCCTTGCCTCCCCGGAAGAAGACTGCTGCTTCGCTCCGGCTGCTCCGGCTCCGTTTGTTTCCGTTTTCATCGCCGCTTCACACCCCTTCCGTTCCCGACGACCGGGCCAAATAATCCGCGTACTGAATCCGGTACACATCCTGATAAACACCCGGAACCTGAATCAGCTCATCGTGTTTGCCACGTTGGGTGATCCGCCCCTGGTCAAGCACAATAATCTCGTCGGCATGCCGCAGCGACGAAATCCGGTGGGCGATAATCAGAGTCGTCCGGCCCCGCATGACTTCCTGGAATCCGCTCTGGATCTCATGCTCCGTCTCCATATCCACGGCGCTGGTTGCATCATCCAGAATCAGAATCCGCGGATTGGTCAAAAGCGCACGCGCGATGGCGATCCGCTGTTTTTGCCCGCCCGACAAGCCCATGCCCCGCTCACCGACGACGGTCTCATAGCCGTCCGGCATTTCCATAATAAAATCATGCGCTTTAGCCAGCTTGGCCGCACGGATGATTTCCTCCATCGAGACATTTTTTAACCCGTAAGAAATGTTGTTGCGGATGGACGAGGAAAACAGGAACGTCTCCTGGAATACCGTAGCAATCTGCGAACGCAGACTCCGGACCGCATATTCGCGGATATCACTGCCGTCCAGAACAATCCGGCCTTCATTGACATCATAAGCCCGCATCAGCAGCTGGATAATCGTCGATTTGCCCGAGCCGGTACCGCCGAGGAATCCGATGACACTGCCTGGTTTCGCTTCAAAATTAATGTCGACGACCGCCGGCATTTTGTTCCCGTATGCAAAAGTAACGTGATCAAATACCACATGGCCCCGCACTTCCCCAGGCTCCAGATCCTTGGCGCCGTCTGCGTCGCGGACGTCAATCTGGTGATTCAGCACCTCCAGCACGCGTTCGCCGGAAGCTTTGGACTGGGTGTAGTTGTTGATATGGAAACCAAGGCCCCACACCGGTCCAATGATATACCAGATCAGGCTGAAAAAAGCGACCAGCTCGCCAAGCGACATATTCCCGCGAATCACCTGTGTGCCGCCGACCCCAAGCAGAATCGCAACGCTGACGCAGGCGATCAGCTCCATCGCCGGGAAAAATTTGCTCCACAGCCCGGATGCAAAAATCTGATTGTTTTTGTACCGTTCGTTGCGGTGTGAAAATTTATCCACTTCATGTGGTTCTCTCGCAAACGATTTGACCGTCCGCACCCCGGTGACATTCTCCTGAACCGCTGTGGTCAGCGAGCTCATCGCCAGCCGCATTTCCTGGAAGGCCGGGTGGATTTTGGATTCAAAGCGGAAAGCGACTGCCGCCAGAAACGGCATCGTAACAAGTGTAATCAGCGTCAGCTGCCAATTGATCGAGAACATAACAATCGAACCGAACACCACCATAAACAGCACATTCAGCAGCTGGGCAAACCCGAACCCGATAAACATGCGGATGGCTTCCAGGTCGCCCGTCAAGCGGGACATGAGGTCTCCCGTCTTGGCCGTGTCGTAATAGCGGAATGAAAGGAACTGCAGCTTCTCATAGCAGGCGTTGCGCAGCCGGTAAGCCAGATAGTTGCCGAGTCTCCCTCCAAAAAATCCGTGCGCAAACTGCAGGCACGCTTTGACGAACACCACGCCAAGCACCGATAGGGCCAGCAGCGGGACCTTGTCGAACTGCATCGGTTCGATCGCTTCGTCGATGAGTTTTCTAAGCAGATTGGGGGTAATCAGCCCCACTGCCGTTGCCAGGGCTAAACAAACGATCGAAAGAATAAGATAATGAAGCTTCTCCCGATAAAAGCCCCGCAGTTGCCTGAGCACTTCCATGTCTCTCCTCCTCTGGTCAAGACCGGCGGGTCGGCTCTCGCGGGCCGTCCGGCAATCCGCCTGCGGCGGCGGACCCCGATGCGGCCGGCAGATCCTTCCCGCCGGAGCTTTTTTTACCGCTTTCAATTTTAGTGACTTTATGCAGTTTATCATCCCGGTTTTATTGCAGCAAAGCGGAGAAATGACCGTTTTCCACGTTATTCACGAAAAAAAGCGTGCGTTGCTGCGCCAAATCCACTCCATAATCATAAAATGCGTTCATTTCCTTCCAAATGCTATGCCTTCTTCCATCCCGGTTTTTTGGCCTGCCCTCCCCGCCTGCTAAATTGCTAAATTAAGGAGCTTTTCAGGGAAATACGCATATAAAATTCATGCTGAGCTTGTTTTAAAGATAAAAGCAGACCGTGTGCGCCTGCCGGTAAAAAGAAAAAAACGCCGCTGACGGCGCCTAATTTCACTGCTTATCCGATTCTTTCCTTCCTCCGTCGTTTCGCACGGACAATTCGCTCCGGATGCCGCGGGCCAGATAGCGGAGTTTGCGGATCGTGTCCATACTGATATGATGCTCCATGCCTTCCGCTTCGGCCGCGACTCTGTCCTCAGGCACGTCAAGCTGCCGGAGCAGCTCCGCAAGCATCCGGTTTTTCTCCACGATTTCCTTTCCGGCATGATGGCCTTCGTCCGTAAGCGATACACGGCCGTATTTCTCGTATTTCAGATAACCGGCTTCCCCAAGCTTCTTCGCCATCTTGGACGCGGCAGACGCCTGAACAGACAACGCGGCTGCCACTTCCTTAATCCGGGTTTCCCCGCCTCCCTCCGTAAGCAGATAGATTTGTTTCAAATAATCTTCTCTTCCGGGAGTCGGCATGGGTTAACCTCCTTTCTTAACCGCCTGGAGCCGGCTGCGTCTGAATGCCAAACCGTGTTTTGGAGAGCAAAGAAAGCTAAGCAGAAACACCAGCCCCGTGCTGAATGCCATCGAGCCGGAAATCGAGGTGTCCAGCCAAACCGCTACCGCATATCCCATAAAGGCGGACAATACGCCAAATACAGAGGATAGAACCATCATTATGGACAGCCGGTCTGTCCATAGATAAGCGGCAGCCGCAGGCGTAATCAGCATGGCTACCACCATGATCGCGCCAACTGCATCAAACGAGGCGACCGTAGTCACCGACACGAGCGACATGAATACGTATTGCATCAGTGCGACCGGAAGGCCGAGACTGGCGGCAAGCGCCGGATCAAAGGAGGTGATTTTCCACTCTTTATAAAAGAGCATAAGCACCATCACAATAACGGCAAGCACGCCGGTAAGCAGGACAACGGCCTCGGGCACCGCGCCTAGTATGGGAAGATCCATAGTTTCCCACGGAATAAAGGTGATTTCGCCCATCAAGGAGTGCTTCACATCCAGATGCGCGTTGCCTGCCTGCGTAGCAATCAGCACCACACCGGCGGCAAACATCGCGGTGAATACCACGCCAATTGACGCTTCCTGCTGCACGCCCCGGGCATGCAGCCACTGTACAAACAAGGAGGTCAGCAGCCCGGCGGCGACGGCTCCAATCAGCATGTGCATCCCGCTCAGCTCGCGTGTGACGAGATAAGCAACAACGATGCCAAGCAGCACCGTATGGCTGATCGCGTCGGCCATCATCGCCATACGTCTGAGGATCAGCAGTGTCCCGACTAGGCCACAGGACAGACCTACAAGACTTGCCGTTAACAAAATCCAGCCGGTATAGGTCAACACGGTCTGCCTCCTTCGGCGCTGCGGGCGAGACCGGGCCGCTGCAGCGCTTCGGCTCGCTGTGAACGCCGGACGATCCAGGCGGCCACCAATCCTTTGCGCAGGCCGAAGGTCAGCGATACGGCAAACAGGACGGTTGCGGCAATTACAATAAAAGGTCCGGTCGGCCAGCCGCTGCCAAGCAGACTAAGCAGTGTACCCGCAAGACCGGACACGGCTCCGAACAGGCCGGACAGCAGCACCATGCCGGCGAACGAATCCGTCCAGTATCTGGCGCTGACGCTGGGGATAATAAGCAGTGCCGCCATGAGCACCACGCCGACCGCCTGGATGCCAACTACGATCACCAACACCAGCACGCTTAAGTACACCGTATTCATCAGACGCCCGGATAACCCGAGCCCCTGAGCGAACTGGGGATCAAACAAAAACAGCTTCCATTCCTTGAAAGCGATGCAGGCGACCAATAGCACAACGATGGCCAGCGTGCTCATCACGGTGACGTCCGGGCCGACCATTGAGGCCGCCTGGCCGAAGATGAAGCTGTCAAGCCCGCTTTGATTGCCGCCGGGCATCCGGTTTGCAAAGGTGAGCAGCATGATGCCAAGTCCAAAAAATACGGACAGGATGATGCCCATCGCCGTATCTTCCTTGATCCGGCTGGAAGTCCGGATCCACTGAATCAACAGCGCACCCAGCAGCGCGCTGATCGCAGCTCCGAGGATCATCGCGGGAAGGTGCTTATAGCCTAGAACGGCAAAGCCCGCTACTACGCCGGGCAGCGCCGCATGGGACAAAGCGTCGCTCATCAGGCTTTGACGCTTCCAATATGCAAAACAGCCGATCATGCCGGAGGCCAGCCCCAGCACAAAGGTGCCGACCAGCACCCACAGCGCATTATAAGAGATCAGATTCATCCTAGCTTCTCCTCCATCCATCGGATCGCCCCGCCGTAAGTGGTGCCCAGGTTCGCAGGCGTGAAGGTCTCTGCCACCGGACCGTGCGCAATGACGGTGCGGTTCAGGAGCAGGACATGATCAAAGTAATCCTCCACCGTCTGCAAATCGTGATGCACCACCATAACGGTGCTTCCTTTGGATTTCAGCACGTCAAGGGTGGTCATGATCGCCCGTTCCGTCGCGGCATCGACCCCGGCCAGCGGTTCATCCAGCAGGTACAAATCGGCGTCCTGCACCAGCGCCCTGGCCAGGAATACCCGCTGCTGCTGGCCGCCGGAGAGCTGGCTGATCTGCCGCCGGGCGTAGTCGGCCATTCCCATCTGATCGAGCGCAGCCAACGCCTGCTCCTTGTACCGCCGCCCCGGTCTTTTCAGCCAGCCGATCCGGCCGTACAGTCCCATCAGCGTCACATCTAGCGCGTCGGTCGGAAAATCCCAGTCCACCGAACCGCGCTGGGGAACATAGCCGATCCGGCCTTTCGTCTGTTTATATTCCATTCCGAAAAAACGGACGGTTCCCGTCAGATGCGGATGCAGCCCCAGCATCGTTTTGAGCAGCGTTGATTTCCCCGCTCCGTTTGGACCGACGACAGCCGTCAGCGTTCCGGGAGCGATGGTGAAGCTGACGCGGTCCAGCACTTTTGTCTTGCGGTAAGAGGCGCTTACGCCGCTGACTTGAAGCGCATGCTCGTTATTCATTGCGCCCTGTCCTTCTGACGCATGCCTGTTATTCATTTCGCCCTTTCCTTCTGACGCATGCTCGTTATTCATTTCGCCCTTTCCTTCTGACGCATGCTCGTTATTCATTTCACCGCCCCTCCCCGCTTAACGCTGTAAAAATGGTCTCGACATTGTGGCGGTACATCCCGAGATACGTTCCCTCAGCCGTTCCTTGTTTACCCATCGCATCGGAGAACAGCTCTCCGCCCCGCTCGACCTGAAGCCCCCGTTTCTTCGCGCCTTCGATCACTGCGTTGATGGAAGCCGGATTGATGCTGCTTTCAACAAATACGGCAGGAACCTGGTGTTCGAGCAGCAGTTCCACCGTTTCTTCGATATCCGACAATCCGATTTCGGCTTCCGTGCTCAGTCCCTGCAATCCAACTACCTTCAGATTCAGCATCCGCCCGAAGTAGCCAAATGCATCATGCGCGGTTACGAGCATCCGCTTCGTTTCAGGAATGCGGCTTAGCTTCTCCGCCGACTCCCGCTTCAGTCCATCCATTTTGGCAAAATAAGCTTCACGATTCGCCTCAAAATCTTTCGCGTGTTCAGGACGCGCCTGCTTCAATTCTTCGGTTGCGGCATTCAAAGCCGCCTTCCACAAATCGATATCGAACCAGATATGCGGATCGACCGCCCCGTTTTCGTCCTTCAGCAGCTTTTCCTCGGGGACTACATCTCCTAGCGCCAGCACCGGTCTGTTTTTGCCAATCTCCTCAAACACCTTCACCAGATTAGCCTCCAGATGCAGGCCGCTGTACAAAATCATTTCCGCGTTATCCAGCTTGCGGATATCCCCTTGAGTGGCCGTATATAAATGAGGGTCCACTCCCGGCCCCATTAGACTCTCCACCTGCACATGTTCGCCTCCAATCACGGCAATTGGTTCGGCGATCTGCGCTATGGTGGTAACAATCTTCAGCGGTCCTCCTTTGGAGTTGGCTCCTTGCGCCGTTGAGTCATTAGCGGAGCAGGCGGTAAACACCATGGCCAGACAGACGATGGCTGTCAGCGCCAGCCCTCGCCAGGCTGTTATTGTCCTTTGGGTCCTCCGTTTGTGTACCTTGTTTTTGTTCATCCCTTTATCTCCTCCTTTTTTGTGTTTTCGTCTCACGGCGAATGGCACCTGCCGATTGTTTACCACAGGAAACAATTAGTTACGTACGACATATTGTTTCTCATAGGCAAAAATTATTCTTAGGTACAAAATATAAGATTACCTTTCTTTTGTCAATCCTTCGCCCGGTAAAAACTGGGCAATTCTTTCCTCCGAAGCTTAAAACTGCTGTCTTAGGCATTTTCGGCCTCATTGATTTCGCCCGGTTTGGTACCCGTAACCCGCTTGCTTGGTGCCAGTAAATAAAAAAACGCGTCCAACCAATTCGGCGACTTAACGCCAAATTTAGCCGGGACACGTAAGTTAGTGATACTCACAGATAACTATGTAGTAATTTTTTGAGCAAATGAAACACCTATAGAGATATGGAAAGGAGTAGCTGATCTTGTCACTAAACTATAGAGTAGTCTAGGACATGCTTGAAAAATGCTAATACCCGGATGAAAGTAGAGTCTGTACGTAAACTTACGTGCTTCAGGATTTCATCCCAGATTCCCGCCTTTTGTAGCCGCCTGATCGCCTTTTGAAGCTGTCAGAGAAAGTAGGGGTACAAGTTTCCGGACTCGGAAGG